>JAXDHC010000696.1:0-3620 GCA_034664705.1 Solirubrobacteraceae bacterium | reverse complement strand
GCCTACGTCGTCTCGCCCTCGGGGCTGCACGGGCCCTCGCGGGCGCGCGACTGGGGCTGCGCCGAGACCGGCGCGGCCGCGGCCCGCGGCGCCTGAGGCGCGCCGGCGGCTCGGATCCGCTCGAGCGTCTCGTTCGGGCGGGCGACGGCCTGCTGCCACGTGATCCTCAGGACCCGCTCGCCGTGGGCCTCCAGCAGGGCCTGTCGCTGGTGGTCCTCGGCCCGTGCGGTCGGATTCTCGTGCCAGGCGGCGCCGTCGGCTTCGAGGACGAGGCGCTCGTCCGGCCAGCGGAAGTCGGGAATGAGTCGCCGGCCGTCGAGCGTGATCGCCTCGTTGATGCGGGGCCTCTCCAGGCCGGCGGTCTGGATGAGGTCGAGCACGACGTCCTCGAGCTCGCTGCGCGTCGGCGCCGGGCCGGTGGCGATGATGGCCACAAGCCGCCGGGTGCCCCGGCGGGCGCCGGCGCGGGCGATGAGCTCGGCGAGCTGGCGGACGTTGACCCGCTGCAGCGACTGGGCCTGACGGACGGCCCGCCGCAGCGGCCGGCCGTGGAGAGTGGCGGCGAGGTCGAGCAGCGTCCGCGCCGGGGACGTGACCGGGATGCCGCGGTGGCGCGTGACGTCGGCGGCGGCGAGCACCGAGGAGCGGTGGACGCGGAGGCCCGGCTTCCGCGTCATCAGCGCCGAGGGCACCGTCACCTCGGGATGTCGCTGCTCCCAGGGCACGATCTCCCAGAGCGCCGCCGCTGAGAAGTGGCTCAGCACCGCGCCTGCCCCGCACGCCTTGACCGCCGCCAGCCACCGGCCCTCGAGGGACGGATTGGCGTGGCCGACGCCGAAGACGCCCCGGTGGAGCGGGTGCAGCTGGCCGCGCCTTACGCGGACGACCACGGCCTTGGGCGACAGGCCGCAGTCGCGCAACTCGTCGAGGGACACCACGCCCCACTGATCGGCAGCGAGCCGCGCGACGCGGACGTCGGGCTGGACGTAGGACGGCATGCCCCGACGGTGCCGAGCATCGAGTCCCGCAACAAGACCGGGATGTCACAGAACTGCGACGGCGCTGCGACGGCCCACGCGGCTCCGGCGGGCCGGCCTCATCGAGTGGTCACTTCTTGTCCTTGAAGGACGAAAAGTGACCACTCGGTGCGCGACGGGGCGCTAGGCCGTCTTCGCCAGCGACTTCGTGTCCGCGAGGACCGCGTCGAAGGCGGCGTGGACGCGGTCGGCCGCCTCGCGGGGGGGGTTGTGGCCGAGCAGGCCGATGCGCCAGATCGGGGGGGCGTCGGGGCCGAGGCCGCCGCCGATCTCGATGTCGTGCTCGCGCAGGATCCGGCCCTGGACCGCCTTGCCGTCGACGCCCTCGGGCACGCGCACGGCGGTGAGCTGCGCCAGCTGGTGCTCGGGGTCGGCGAGCAGGTCGAGGCCGCGCGAGCGGATCTCGTCCTGGAGGTGGGAGCCCGCGTCGGTGTGGCGCTGGAAGCGGTTCTCGAGGCCCTCCTCGAGCGCGCCGCGGAGCGCCTCGTGGAGCGCGTAGATGTGCAGGATCGGCGCGGTGTGGTGGTAGGTGATCGGGCGCTCGATCCAGTACTTGCGCAGGAGGTCGAGGTCGAAGGTGAACGGCACGGGGCCCTTGCGCTTGGCGATCCGCTCCAGCGCGCGGTCCGAGGCGGCGATCGGCGACATGCCGGGAGGCGCGGCGAGCGCCTTCTGGGTGCACGAGTACGCGTAGTCGATGCCCCACTCGTCGAACTGGACCTCGTGGGCGCCCAGCGAGGTGACGCAGTCGACGAACAGCAGGGTGTCGCCGCCGCGGCGCTTGAGCTCGGCCCCGAGGTCCGCCACCGGATGACGGACGCCGGTGGAGGTCTCCGCGTGGACGACGGCGATCAGGCGCGCGTCGGGGTTGCGGTCGAGCTCCTCGAGGAGGCGCTCGTTCGGGATGATCTGCCCGAAGTCGCCCTTGACCTCGATGACGTTCGCGCCGGTGCGCTGCGCCATCTTCGCGATGCGGTTGCCGAAGAAGCCGGTGTTGGCGACGATCGCCGTGTCGCCGGGCTCGAGCAGGTTGACGAGGCCGCACTCCATCCCCGACGACCCGGTCGCCTGGTGGGGGAGGACGAGCCCGCCCTTCGCGTTGTAGACCTGGCGCTGGTAGTCGACGACCTCGAGCAGGATGTCGTGGAGGTCTGGGTCGAGGTGGCCCAGCATCGGCTTCTGCATCGCCTCGAGCACGTTCGGCGACACGTTGCTGGGGCCCGGTCCCGCCAACAGGCGTTCCGGGGGATTGAGCGGCGGAAGGTCGGAATTCGGCGTCATCGCGCACAGGTTAATGAATTCCACCAGCAAGAACCCAAGAATCCGACATGGATCCACGGCTGCACTCTATGTATCGAATGCTCGTGGCGACTGTGACGAATTCCTCTAACCCGGCTTGCCAACGCGGATCGCGGCGGCTCTACTGGGCGTGGCACCCCGCCATCGAGAGGAAACCGCATGACCCGAACGCCGCCCCGCCTCCACCGCAGTGAGCTCGCCGTCCCGGGCAGCAACATCCGCATGCTCGAGAAGGCCCCGGCGCTCGGTGCGGACATCGTCATGCTCGACCTCGAGGACGCCGTCGCCCCGGACGACAAGGCGCAGGCGCGCCTGAACATCATCGACGCGCTGCGCGAGCAGGACTGGACCGGGACGTCGGTGTCGCTGCGGATCAACGGCCTCGACACCCACTACTGCTACCGCGACCTCGTCGACGTCGTGGAGGAGGCGGGCGATCAGATCGACCAGATCATGATCCCCAAGGCCAGCTGCGCCGGCGACGTCCACCTCGTCGCGACCCTGCTCGACCAGATCGAGGAGGCGACCGGCCTGCAGCACCGCATCGGCCTCTCGGTCCTCATCGAGACGGCAATCGGCATGGTCAACATCGACGAGATCGCCACGGCGTGCCCCGCGCGCATGGAGGCGATGGTGTTCGGCGTCGCCGACTACGCCGCGTCGATGCAGAGCCACACGACCTCCATCGGCGGCGCGAACCCGAACTACGCCGTCCTCACCGACCCCAACGGCACGCCGGACCGCGAGCGCCACTGGGGCGACCAGTGGCACTACGCGCTCTCGCGGATCGCCGTCACGTGCCGCGCCCACGGCCTGCGCCCGATCGACGGCCCGTTCGGCGACTTCAACGACCCCGAGGGCTACCTGGCCGCCGCGCGCCGCGCGGCCGTCCTCGGCTACGAGGGCAAGTGGGCGATCCACCCGTCGCAGATCGAGCTGGCCAACGACGTGTTCACGCCCGACGCGCGCATCGTCGAGAAGACGCACCGCATCATCGCGGCGATGAAGGACGCGGCGGCCGCGGGCAACGGCGCCGTCTCGCTCGACGGGCGCCTGATCGACGCGGCTTCGATCCGCATGGCCGAGACGCTGCTGGCCAAGCTCGAGCAGATCGAGGCCAAGGAGAACGGCGCGGTCAAGGCGCTGCGGCCGCGGAAGGCCGAGCTCGAGGAGCGCCGGCTCCGCGACGCGTCCGGCGCCGGCGCGCTCGGGTCGGCGGGCTGACCGCGGTTCAGGCGGCGGCGCACGACCGGCCGGATTGGTACGGTGCCGCCACCGTGCTGC
>JAXDHC010000695.1:0-5457 GCA_034664705.1 Solirubrobacteraceae bacterium | reverse complement strand
CTCGTCGGAGATGTCCTCCACGTAGGACTCGCGGCGGCGCAGCGAGTCGATCTTGCGCGTGTCCGTGTCCAGCGCGACGACGCAGTGGCCCTCTTCGGCGAAGGCGACCGCCAGCGGTAGGCCCACGTAGCCGAGGCCCATGATTCCGATGGTCATAGGGGCGCCAGTGTACGGCGCGGCGCGGATCGGGAGGGACCGCTTCGGTACGCTCAAGCAGGTCCGAGCGGGATCCGCGGGCCGCCTTCCGAGACTCCCGGCCCCGCGCTCGCCTCGGCTCCGCCTCACCTCACGCCACGACGATGGCCGCGCAGACCGACCAACGCCCGCCCGACGACACGCTCGTCCGGCTCGGCCTGCCGGCGATCCGGCGCGCCAACGTGGTCGGCATGGACCTCGTCGTCGGCGACTACGAGCGCGCGATGGACTGGATGGACGAGGTCGTCCGCCGGCGCCTGCGCGCGTGCGTCACGGCCGCGGCGGTCAACCTCGTCATGGTCGCCCGCGAGGATCCTGCGACGCGCCGGTCGGTGAAGGACGCGCTCGCCGTCCCGGACGGGATGCCGCTCGTGTGGGCGCTCCACGCGCTGGGCCATCGCGAGGCGACGCGCATCTACGGGCCCGACCTCATGGCGGGCTACTGCGAGCGCAGCGCCCGCACCGGCACGCGGATGTACCTCTACGGCGGGCGCTCCGACGAGGCGCTGGAGCAGCTGACGACCGCGCTGCGCGAGCGCTTCCCGGGCCTGCGGATCGTCGGCGGGTGGTCGCCGCCGTTCCGCCCGCTGACCGAGGCCGAGCGCGAGGAGGTCGCCGCGCGCATCAACGCCTCGGGCGCCGACGTCGTGTGGGTCGGCACCGGCCAGCCCAAGCAGGAGCACTGGATGGCCGAGATGCGCGACCGTCTCGAGGCGCCGGTCCTCGCGGGCGTCGGCGCGGCCTTCGACTTCCACGCCGGCATCGTGTCGCAGGCGCCGGGCTGGATGCAGCGCAACGGCCTGGAGTGGGCCTACCGCGTGTCGCGCGAGCCGCGGCGCCTGTGGCGGCGCTACGCGCGCTACAACCCCCTCTTCGTTCTCGCCTTCGCGCGCCAGTACCTCGCCCACCGGATCCGGCGCTAGCCCGCCGTCCGGCCGCCGTGCACGTCGCGCTCAGCCTGCTCACGCTGTTCCCCGGGCTCTCCGGGGGCACGGAGACCTACGCGCGGGAGCTCGCGCGCGAGCTGGCGAGCGACGCCACGCGCGAGCAGGTGACGCTGCTCGTCAGCGACCGCGTGGCCGCGGCCCTGGGCGATCCCCGGCTGCGCATGCACCGGGTCCGCTCCTACCGGACCGGCGACGGGACGGTCACGCGGCTGCTGGCGATGGGCTTCGCCGGGATCGCGCCGGGCGTGGTCGCGCGCGACGTGCCGCCCGGGATCGACGTCGTCCACTACCCGGTCACCGTGCCGATCCCGCGCGTCGAGGGGGCGGCGAGCGTCGTGTCGCTCAACGACGTCCAGCACCACGAGCTGCCGCAGTTCTTCTCGCGGGCCGAGCGGCGCTTCCGCCGGGCGGCCTACGACGGCGCCGCGCGGCGGGCCGACCGCGTCCTCACGCTGAGCGAGCACGCCAGGACGCAGATCGTCGAGCGCCTGGGGATCGCGCCGAACCGGGTGACGGCGATCCCCTGCGCCGTCGACCACGAGCGCTTCCGGCCGGAGCCGGACGAGCACGACGGCGCGCTGCACCTGCCCGAGCGGTTCATCCTCTACCCGGCCAACCTGTGGCCGCACAAGAACCACGAGCGCCTGGTGCGCGCGTTCCGCCTGGCCGCCGTGGAGGACCTGCACCTCGTCATCACCGGCCAGACCTACGGGCGCGACGTCCCGGGGCCGCCGGATCCGCGCGTCCACCACCTCGGCCACCTGCCGTTCGCCCACCTGCCCGCGCTCTATCGCGCCGCGACGGCCATGGTGTTCCCCAGCCTGTTCGAGGGCTTCGGGATGCCGCTCGTCGAGGCGATGGCCTCCGGGTGCCCGGTCGCCGCGACGGGCGAGGGGGCGATCGCGGAGACGTGCGGCGACGCGGCCCTGCTGTTCGACCCGCGCGACGAGGAGGCGATCGCCGACGCGATCCGGCGCCTGGCGACCGACGAGGCGCTGCGCGACCGTCTGCGCGCCGCGGGCCTGCGGCGGGCGGCGCAGTTCCGCTGGGACGACGTGGCGGCGCGCCACGTCGAGGTCTACCGCCGGGCCCTGACCGCCCGCATGGCGCGGTAGGCGCCGACGATCGCGCGCGACATCGCGGCGTTGGCCGTGACCGCGACCCGGTGGCCGTCGCCGTGCTCGCGCGCGTTCTGGAGGTGCTCGTCGAACTGGCGCTCGAAGCCCGTCATGCTCAGCGTGCCCTCGACCATGCGGAAGGCCGCGAGCGGCTCCTCGATGACGATGGGCTCGGACCGCCGCCCGAGGCGCAGCCACAGGTCGTAGTCCATCGAGTACTTGAAGCGCTCGTCGAGGGCGCCCACCAGGTCGAACGCCGAGCGGCGCACGAACGTGGACGGCGCCGAGACGAAGTTCTGGGTGAGGTGCAGGGGAAACGACCAGCGGCGCAGCAGCGTGTCCTTGTAGCGGGTCACGCCGCGGCGGATCTCGTTGCCGTCGCCGTCGATGATCACGCAGCTGCCGGTGGCCCAGAGCGCGTCGGGCCGGCGCTCGAAGGCCTCGGCGACCCGCTGGAGGGCGCCCGGCAGGTACACGTCGTCGGCGTTCAGCCACCCGACGACGTCGTTGCGCGCCATGCGGACGCCCTTGTTGAACGCGTCCGACAGGCCGCGATCGGGCTCGGAGACGTACCGGACGCCCGGCGCGCCCGGCAGGAGCTCGAGCGTCCCGTCGGTCGAGCCGCCGTCCACGACGACGTGCTCCAGGGGCTCGTAGCGCTGGTCGCGGACGCTCTGCAGCGTGTCGGCGATGGTCGTCCGCGCGTTGAGGCACGGCGTCACGATGCTGAAGGAGACCGGCACGGCGGGGTGGTATCACAGGGGGTCCTGAGACGGCCTCCTGCTCAGCCGACGCGCGCGAACCAGTAGCCGGGGACGATCTGCCGCGCGCCGGGGAACCGGCGCTGCGGGGGCACGTTCGCGAACAGGACGCCCTGCACGCCGAGGCGGCGCAGCTCGGGCTCGGTGAGCCGCGCGGGCGCCCGGAACCGCACCACGCGGCGCTCGAGGTGCGGCCCGAAGAACGGGTAGTCCCAGCTGTCCTCGTCGCCGGCGAACGCGAGCGCGCCGCGCGGCCCGAGGCCGCGGTCGACGGCGGCGATGACGCCCACCATCTCCGGGCGGGTGACGGTCATCTGGGCGAGCCGGTCGCGGTGCAGGACCGTCGGCGCCGGCAGGTCGGGGAGCAGCGGCTTGGTCGGGTTCACCGCCAGGCAGGGCACGAGCACGACGGCCGCCAGGAGGACGGTCACCGACGAGATCGCGCTGCGCACGGCCAGCCAGGCGAAGAGCGGAGCGGCGAGGGCGACCGCCGGCACGAGCAGGCGCCCGACCCAGATGTTGTATTCGAAGGCGACGGCGAAGAGGGCGATCCCGGCGAGCCCCGCGATCGCGACGAAGCGCGCCGGCCCCGCCCGGCGGCGCAGCGCGAAGGCCAGCAGCAGCGGGAACAGCAGGACCCAGCCCACCGGGCCGAACGCGCTGGTGTCCTCCGAGATGGCGTTGTCGACGGTGAACGCGAACCGGTCGCGCAGCTGGAAGCGATCGGCGCCGACCTTGAACGCCGCGCGCTGCGCGACCGCGTTGACCCACGGCGCGCCGATCCCCGGCAGGTCGGCGAACGTCCACAGCACGCGCACGCCGTTGCCGATCACGCCCGACTCGCGCTGCGTCTTGCCGGCGATGTCGCCGAACGGCGACCCGTACTCCTGCGCGTTCTGGACGTATCCGTACGAGCCGAGCGCCACGACGGCGATGAGCGTGCCGGCCACCGCGCCGAGCACGAGCCGCCGCGGGGCGCGCCAGCCCCACGCGGCGGCGACGAGGATGATCGCCAGCGAGGGCCCGAGCGCGAGCACCGTGCCCTTCGTGCCGACCGCGACGCCCGCGGCCAGCGCGGCGATCGCGAGATCGCCGGGGTGACGGTCGCGCAGCCCGCGGGCGCCGAAGGCCGCCGTCGCCACCACGAAGAACGCGGTGATGAGGTCGTTCTGCGTCGAGGCCGCCTGCATGATCGGCTGCGGCAGGACCGCGAACAGCGCCGCGGCGAAGAGCGCCGGGCCGCGCGCGAAGCGCAGGATGCGCGCGCCCATGTAGACGCAGCAGCCGACGCCGAGCAGCGAGAGCCACTGGACGACCGCGGTCAGCCGGTCGCCGCCGGAGATCGCCATCGTCCACGCCTGGAGGATCTCGCCGTTCGGCGGGGACTCGAGCTGGCGCACCGAGCCGCCGGGGAAGTGGCCGGCGCTGCCCTCCTGCAGCCAGTAGGCGGCGCGGGACAGGTGGTAGGTCATCGAGTCCCAGTTGGACGGCGCGACCGCGATCGCCATGACGAGCTGCAGCGCCAGCGCGATCCCGGCCATCGCGACGAGGACGGCGACCGCAGGCTGGCGGCGCACGGCGGCGCGCGTCGCGTTCCACGACGGCCGCCACCCGCCGGGCGGGCGGGGACGGCCGCCGGCGGCCCAGCCGGCGACGGCGGCGATCGCGACGAGCGCCTCGGCGACGAGCAGCCCGCCGCGGCCGAGCCCACCGACGAGCGAGAGCACGATCGCCGACAGCACGACGATCGCCGCGGCGACGGCGAGAACGGCGGCGAGGAAGGCCGCGCGGCCGCGGATGCGCAGCAGCGCGACCACCGAGACCGCTCCCACGACGAGCAGCCCGGTGCCGGCGAATGTGGCCAGGACATCGAGCATTCCGGCCGGGCACGGTACCGCAGGGCCGTGCGCGCCCCCGGCGGTCCGCGCGCGTTCCCGGCGGGTGGACCGCTAACGTGCGACGGCATCGACACGCCGCTGACAGACCGCCTTCGGGCCGACCCGCCGCTCACCCACGGCGACGACCGCTACCTCGGCCTCGCGTGGCCCGCGCTCGAGTGGCTCGAGCGCAACGTGCAGCCCGGCATGACGACCCTCGAGACCGGTTCGGGGGCCAGCACGATCGTCTTCGCCGCGCGCGGCGCCTCGCACACCGCGATCAGCCCGGTGCCCGACGAGCACGCCCGCATCGCGCGCTGGTGCGCCACCCACGACGTCTCCGCCGACGGCGTGCGCTTCATCGCCGCCTCGTCGCACACGGCGCTCCTGGAGGACTGGACGCCCGAGCCGCTGGACATCGTGCTCGTCGATGGCGCCCACAGCTTCCCGTTCCCGGTGCTCGACTGGATGTACACCGCCGAGCACCTGCGCGTGGGCGGGCGGATGCTCGTCGACGACGCCTACCAGCCGGCCGTCAACGTCCTCGCCCGCTATCTGC
>JAXDHC010000694.1:0-9317 GCA_034664705.1 Solirubrobacteraceae bacterium | reverse complement strand
CCGAACCACAGGACGAACAGCGGCGCGAGCGCCGGGCGCGGGATCGCGTTGACCGCCCCGATGAAGGGCTCGAGCACCCGATCGAGCAGCGGGAAGAACCCGAACACGAGCCCGAAGACGATGCCGGTCAGCATGCCGAGGCCGAGGCCGATGCCGGCCTCGAGCGTCGTCATGCCGACGTCGCGCGCGAGCGTCCCCTTGGCGAAGCCGTCGTAGAGGTCCGAGCCGATCCGCGACGGGCTCGAGATGAAGTACGGATCGACGACCGCCCCGGAGAGCGCCTGCCAGATCGCGAGCACCACCACCAGGAACAGGATGCGCAGGCCCCAGACGCTCATCGTCCCTCCTCCCCCGTCTTCGCCGCGGCGCCGAGCGCCATCATGGTCTCCCACAGTCGCTTGTACTTCTCCAGGAACTCCGTGGAGGAGCGCACCTCCTCGGAGCGCCGGTCCTCCGGCCACTCGCTGTTGTCCACGACCTCGTGCACGCGGCCCGGGCTCGGGCTGAGCACGACGACGCGCGTGCCGAGGATGAGCGCCTCGGTGAGGTCGTGGGTGACGAGCACCATCGTCTTGCGGGTGCGCGACCACACGTCGAGGAGCTGGTTCTGGAGGTTCATCCGGATGAAGGCGTCCAGCGCGCCGAACGGCTCGTCCATGAGGATCAGGTCCGGGTCGTAGGCCAGCACGCGCGCGAGCGCCACGCGCTGGCGCATGCCGCCGGAGAGCTGATGCGGGTAGCGGCCCTCGAAGCCCTGCAGGCCGACCTGGTCGAGCAGGTCCGTCGCGATGCGCGGCCGGTCGCGCTTCGGCACGCCGGCCAGCTCGGCTCCGACCTCGACGTTGCGCCGCGCCGTCGACCACGGCAGCAGCGCGTCCTTCTGGAACGCGTAGGCCAGGCGCACGTCGTCGGGGACGACGACCTCGCCGTCGACGACGGTGTCGCCGCCGGGACGCAGCAGGCCCGAGATCGCGTTCAGCGTCGTCGACTTCCCGCAGCCGCTGGGCCCGACGAGCGCGACGAACTCGCCGGCCTCCACCTCGAGCGACAGGTCCTCGACGACGGTGAGGCCGCCGAAGCGGACGGTGAGGCCCCGGACCGTCAGGGGCCGCCGGCCGCCGCCCGGCGCGCGCGCCGGGGGCGCGGCGCCGTCCGGCGCCGCGGGTGCGTCCCCGACCGCCGCCCCGTCCGCGCCCTCGGGGGCGCGGACGGTCCGCGGCTCGTCGCGGCGGGTTCCGCTCACTTCACGCACTTGGCGAACTGACACGAGAACGTCTCCTCCGTCGGCGGGATGGCCTCGATGACGCCGGCGTTCTTGAGCACGGTCGCGCTCTGTCGGTACGCGCTCTCGCGGATCTCCGTCGACTCCGGGAGCGCCTGCATGCTCGAGCGCGTCGAGTCGACCAGGACCTTGCGGTTGATGCCCGGCGCGAGCGGCGCGATGGCGTCCGCGACCTGCTCGGGCGTATGCGACTTGATCCACGCGTCGGCCTTGTCGAGCGCGCGCACGGTGCGCTGGATGAGGTCGGGGTTCTGCTCGATGAGCTCGTCGCGGACCGCGAGCGTCATGCCCATGCTCGTGGGGCCGCCGAGCAGCTTCTTGTGGTCCTCCGGGCGCTGCACGTTGACGAGCACGCTGCCGATCCCCTGGTCGGCGACCTGCGCGGTCCCCGGCTCCCACGTGACCGCGGCGTCGACCTTCTTGCTCTTCAGCCCGGCGACGATGGTGTCGATGCCCCCCAGTTGCAGCATCTCGACGTCGCCCTCCTTCAGCCCCGCGCCGCGCGTGACGAACTGCAGGAACGCCCAGGACGCCGAGCCGATCTTGCTGATCGCGACCTTGCGGCCCTTGAGGTCCTGGATGCTGCGGATCTTGCCCTCCATGCCCTTGCGGACGGTGAGCGCGTAGAACTCGGGGTAGACGGTGGCCACCGAGCGGACCTTCAGGCCCTTGGACTGGCCGCGGATGATCGCGTCGAGGCCGCTCAGGGCGAAGTCGACGTCGCCGCTCGCGAGCGCCTGGAAGGTGTCGGAGCCTCCCTTGGTGGCGATGTACTGCTTGACCGGGACCCCCTCCTGCTTGAAGAAGCCCTGCTCCATCGCGACGTACGGACCGATGAAGCAGACGCAGAACACGCCGGCCAGCTTGATCGGCCGCGGCCCTTCGCCGGCCTGCTCCTTCGCCTGCTGGCTGCCCTGATCACGCAGCGACTCGCCACAGGCGGCCAGGCCCAGCGCGCACACCATCGCCACGGCCATCACCGCCGCCGCCCGCCATGGTCCGCGCGCCCCGCGGCGCATCGTGGTCGACCTGCCCGTCCTCCGCATCTCTCTCCTCCTGCCGGAACGCGACTCGTTCGGCGCGATGGGATGAACAGCCGGCTCCCGCGGGCCCTCCCATGCCCCTGACCGCATCCTTCCCGCGAGAGCCCATAGCCGCAATACCGATATCGCGATTCGAACATCGCAATCTGGCTATGGGCGCGGGCGTGTTCGTCGGCCGCATGAACCTCGACGCGGCGCGCGTGCGGCCTAGTGACCCGAGGGACAGCGCCGACGGATCACCACCGGGAGGACTCCCTGATGACGAAGATGCCCGAGGACGTGCCGGCCTTCCGCAAGACCTTCTCGGCCCGCCGCAGCCGCGCCTTCGCCGCGAACGCGCAGAGCAAGCTGGTGGCCGCGCGGACGCCACAGGACGTCGCGAGCGCGCGCGCGAAGAGCCAGCGCCACGGCAAGGTCACCGCCGACCACTGGAACCAGTAGCCATGGGCGAGCACCGGCTGAGGCGGATCCTGTGCGCGGCCGATCCGCGCGGCTCCGAGGACGCGCTCGCGCGCCTCGCGGACGCGGCCGAGCGCCACGACGTGCACGCGGTCGCGATCGTGGGCGGTCTGGCGGGCGACGACCGCGCCCACGGATACCGGACGGTGTTCAAGGCGCTCGGCAAGGGCGGTCGCCCGGCGTTCTGGGTGCCGGGACCGACGGACGCCCCCGTGACCGACTATTTGCGCGAGGCGCACAACATCGAGGTCGTGTTCCCCTTCCTGCACGGCGTGCACGGGACGGCCTCGGTGAGCCCGGACCAGCACGTCATCTTCGCCGGCTACGGCGGCGAGGTGGACGACGATCCCAACGGGCGGCGCGACGAGGTCGAGCGCCTGCGCTACCCGCGCTGGGAGGCCGAGTACCGGCTCAAGCTGCTGCACGAGTTCCCCGAGCTCCAGCTCGTCCTGCTCTTCGCCACGCACCCGGCGCACAAGGGCCACGGCACGCCCGGCAGCGAGGCGCTCGCCGAGCTGATCGCCACGTTCCGGGCGCGGCTCGTCGTCTGCGGCGGCGACCGCGGCACGGAGATGCTGGGCCGCACGCTGATCGTCGCGCCGGGCAGCCTCGCCGACGGCCACTACGCCGTCACCGACCTGCTCGAGCAGGAGGTCCAGCAACACGAGCTCACCGCCGCCGCATAGGCCGAGGCCCGGGACGCCTGCCGCGTCCCGGGACCGGCCTACGGACGGCAGAATCCCGAGGAGGTCCCCCGATGAGCACCCCTGACCGGCGGTCCCGCCGGACCGTCGCCGTCCTCGACGACTACGCCGACGCGCAGCGGGCCGTCGACCATCTCTCCGACAACGGCTTCCCGGTCGAGCGCGTGGCCATCGTGGGCCACGGGCTGCGCTACGTCGAGCAGGTCGCCGGCCGGATGACCGCCGGCACCGCCGCGCTCATGGGCGCCGCGCAGGGCGCCGCGCTCGGCGCGCTGTTCGGCCTGGCGTTCGGGTTGATCTTCACGATCGACCCGAACCCGGCGGTCGCGCTCCTCGTGCTCTACGGCGTCGTCGCCGGCGCCGTCCTCGGGGCGATCTTCGGCGCGCTCACCCATGCCGCGTCGCGCGGCGAGCGCGACTTCACCTCGGTCTCCGGGATGGAGGCCGAGCGCTACGAGCTCGTCGTCGACGAGGACGTCGCCGACCGCGCCGCCGAGATGCTGCGTTCGTTCCAGACCGCCCGGGCCGGCACCTCCGCGACCGACCGCAGTGGCGCCCCGGCGTAGGGCGCCGCGCCGGCCCGTCACGAGCCTCCTCGCCGCGGCGGCCGTCGTCGCCGTCGCGCTGGCCGTCGGCCTCGCCGTCGGCACCCGCGCGGCGGGGTACGCGGTCGACGACCCGTTCGAGGACTTCTCGCCCGCCGCCGCGGCCTCGCCGGGCCGGGACGTCGGAGGCGCCCCGGACCGCCGGCGCGACATCGGCGCGTTCCTGCGGTTTGTCGTCGGCGACATCCAGGGCTTCTGGGCCCAGGAGCTCCAGCGCAACGGCACGGCCTATCGACCGGCGGCCGTCGTCGTGTTCCGGCGGGCGACGCAGACGGGCTGCGGCCCCGCGTCGGCCGCGACCGGGCCGTTCTACTGCCCGCTCGACGAGACCGTCTACCTCGACCCCGGTTTCTTCCGCGAGCTCGCCGTCGTCTTCCGCGCGCCCGGGGACTTCGCCGACGCCTACGTCCTCGCCCACGAGATCGGCCATCACGTGCAGCAGCTGACCGGGATCTCCGAGCAGGTGCAGGTCGCGATGCAGCAGGACCCGCCGGACGCCAACGCCCTCTCGATCCGGCTCGAGCTGCAGGCCGACTGCCTCGCCGGCGTCTGGGGCCACTCGACCTACGAGCGCGGCCTGCTCGAGCGCGGCGACCTCGACGAGGCGATCCGCGCGGCCGCGGCCGTCGGCGACGACCGCATCCAGGAGCGCACGATCGGCCGCATCCGGCCCGAGTCCTGGACGCACGGATCCGGCGCCCAGCGCCGGGCGTGGTACCTCCGTGGCTTCGACGCCGGCGACCCGGACGCGTGCGACACGTTCTCGGTGGCGGCGGTGTAGGCCGAGTCGTCTGCGTTCTTCGTGGCGCTTGCTCGTGCGCGCGTGGTGGGGCGCGGCGCGGCCGGATGGCATCGAGGGGCGCCGACCGCCCGCGCCCGTGTGCCGCCGCCGCGTCCGAGCGGAGCGCCGCTGCCACCGACGACCGTGAAGCGCTCCGAGCTACTCCCCCTCCCGCGACCTCACGCCGCCGATCTCGAGCACGACCTCCACGTCGCCCTCGATGCGGGCGTCGGTGAGGGCGACGCCCTTGCCCTCGCCCGCGCGCTCGAAGAGCAGGTCGACGCGGGCGCCGGCGATGTGCAGGCCCTCGACCTCCACGCGGTTGACCCAGTGCGGCAGGGAGGGGCGGCGGACGAGGAGGCGGCGCTCCAGGCCGTCGGCGCGCAGGCCGAGGCCGCTCGTGAGGAGGTAGGGAATGGCGCCGGCGGCCCACGCCTGCGGCTGGCACGCCACCGGGTAGGGGACGGGGACCTCGAACTGCGTGCGCGAGAAGCCGGCGAACAGCTCGGGGAGGCGGTAGTCGTCGGCGTGCGAGGCGGCCTCCAGCAGCGCCTCGAACAGCGTGATGAAGTCGGCCTCGAACCCGTAGCGGCGCAGCCCGACGGCGACCATCGCGCTGTCGTGCGGCCACACCGTCCCGAGGTGGTAGCCGACCGGGTTGAAGCCGGCCTCCCCACGACCGAGCGTGCGGATCCCCCAGCCCGAGAACAGCGCGTCGCCCATCAGCGCGTCGCGCACCGACTGGGCGCGATCGGGCGGCACGGCGCCGGCCCACAGCAGGTGACCCTGGTTGGAGGCCAGCGCGCGGCTGGCGCGCCCGTCGCCGTCGATGCCCATCCCGTAGAGGCCGCGGTCGGCGATCCAGAAGCGGTCCAGGCGCGCCTGCATCTCGCCGGCCTCGTGCGCCAGCGCGCGTGCCCGATCGTGCTCGCCCTCGCGCTCGAGGATCTTCGCGATGCGGCGCTTGGCGCGGACCACGTAGCCCTGGACCTCGACGAGGGCGATCGGCGGCTCGAGCGGCGCGCCGTCCTCGTGGAGGACGCCGTCGTCGGAGTCCTTCCAGCCCTGGTTGCGCAGTCCGGCCGGCGTGCCGGCCTGGTAGTCGAGCAGGCCGTCGCCGTCGTGGTCGCCGTAGCGGTCGATCCAGCCGAGCGCGGCGTCGATGGCCGGCCGCAGCTCCCGGAAGAGGTCCAGCGTGCCGCTCCACGCGGCCTGCTCGGCGACGAGGCAGAGGAACAGGGCGGTCGCGTCGACCGTGCCGTAGTAGCGCGCGAGGGGCGTCAGGCCGAGCGCGGCCACCTCGCCGACGCGCAGCTCGTGCAGAACCTTGCCGGGCTCCTCCTCGTGGATCGGGTCGACCCGGCGGCCCAGCCGCGCGGCGAGCAGCCGCAGCGTCTGCTCGGCGGTCTGCGGGTCGAAGGCGAGCGTCTCGAGCGCCGTGATGATGCTGTCGCGTCCGAAGAGCGTCGCGAACCACGGGATGCCGGCGGCGTAGTACGCCTGGCCGTCAAGCTCGGAGCGCAGCATCCGCAGGTCGAGCAGCGAGCGCTCGAGCACGCGGTTGAACAGCTCATCGTCCGCGCGCACGCGCGTCAGCCCGGCCGGCCACGCCGACTCGGCGTCGCGCGGCCCCCGCACCCGGCCGACCGAGCGGGGCGGCGGAGGGTCGGCGTGGTCCTGGTGCAGGTCGTAGGTGAGCAGCACGTCGGCGGCGCCGCCGGGCGTGAGGTCCAGGACGAACCGCAGCCGTCCGCCGTCCACCACGGCCGGCGCGGGGTCGGCGGTGACCGTCGTCGCGCGCAGGACGCCGTCGGCGCCGCGCGCCGAGAAGCGCAGGCCGCCGTCGACCGCCTCGAGCGCGACGCGCGCCTCGTCGCCATCGGCCATGCCGCGGAGCATCAGCATCGGGCGGAAGTCGGCGGCGAGCGCCACCTCCATCTCGATGGTGACCGGGTCGCGGCCGTAGAGGTGCACGTGCAGGCGCTCGGAGAGCGTGGTCTCGTCGAGCAGCACGCGATCGACGCGGACCTGCAGCGCCTGGAGCGCGAGCGTGTGCGGGCCGGGCAGCTCGAGCTCCGGGTTCGTCAGCTCGTGGACCGCCTCCGCCCCGGTGATCGCCGACGAGACGAGCAGCCGCGGCGCCTGGCCGCCCACGCGCAGCTCGTGCCCGGACAGGAAGCGGCAGTCGTCGCGGTAGAGCCCGAGCGGATGCTCGCCCGCCAGGGGGACGTCGCCCTCGGGCGTGCTGACGAGGAAGGCGTTGCCCTCCTTGAGGACGACGGTGTGCGTGAGGTTGGCCGAGGCGGTCATGGCCGGCGAGGGGCACGGGCGCTACGCGCGCGCGCCGACGGCGTGGCGGTAGACCCGCAGGTACCCGTCCACGACGCGCGGCACGTCGTATCGCTCGGCGACCGTCTGGCGGCAACGCCGCCGGTCGATCTCGCCGAGCCGCCCGATCGCGAGCGCCATCTCGTCCTCGTCGTCGACGAGGAACCCGTTCTCGCCGTCGAGGACGATCTCCGTGGCGGCGCCCTCCGCGAACGCGATGACCGGCGTCCCGCAGGCCATCGCCTCGACCATCACGAGGCCGAAGGGCTCGACCCAGCGGATCGGCATGAGGATCGCGCGCGCCTGGCGGTACAGCGTCTTCTTGGCCTCGCCGCCCTGCTCGCCGACGTAGCGCACGCCCGCGTCGACCAGGTGCGGCTCGACCTCGCGGGCGTAGAACTCCTCGTCGCCGCGCTGCACGGGGCCGGCGATGAGCAGCTCCACCCCCGCCCGGCGCGCCGCGCGGATCGCCCGGTGCGGGCCCTTGATGGGCGCGATCCGCCCGATCCACAGGACGTGGTCGCCGGGCTCCGCGCCGAAGGGCCACTCGTCGACGGCGAGCGGGTTGGGGACGACCTCGATGTCGTCGCGCAGGCGCGCCGGCGCGCTCGCGCGCTGGCTCTCGCTGATGGCGACGATGCGGGCCTTGTGCCCGTGCGCCTCGTAGAACTCCGCGTTGCCGGACTCGAACGGCCCGTGCAGCGTGTGCACGAGCGGCGTGTCGAGGCGGTTCGCCATCGCGAGCGCCGTGAAGCCGGTGTGGTCGTGCACGACGTCGAACGGGTCGCCGATGCGGGCGGCGGCGTCGATCGCGTCGAAGGCGCGCGCGACGTGATCGGCCTCCCACAGCGAGCGCTCGATCTCGTCGGGATGGGGCGCGCTCAGCACGGTGTGGACCTCGGCCGGCGAGTGCGAGTCCGGCGCGGCGAAGAGCGTCACCCGGTGACCGCCGGCGACGAGCCCGTCGCACAGGAGGCGCACGACCTCCTCGATCCCGCCGTAGCCGGGGGCCGGCACGGGGATCCACGGCGGGGCCAGCACCGCGACGCGCAGCTTCTGCTCGTCCTGCGCCGGCGGGGCGGGCGGCGCGTCGGCCTCCCCCGCCCAGCGGGTCCCGCCCGGCGCGAGGCGCGGGAAGACGTGGCTGCCCGCCATCCGCATGCCGGGCGCCCCCGGTCCGGCCGCGCGACGCCCCCGCGGCGGGAGGCCGCGGCTCTCGATCGACGGCGCCATCGGGTCCTCAGGCGGCCGCGCCCACCGGTTCGGTCGGCGCCGCCTCGGCCGCCGGGTTGCGCCAGCCGACGACGAGCTCGTCGCCCTCGGCGTCCAGCGTGACGGTCGCGCCGTCCTGGATGTCGCCCGCCAGCAGCGCGCGCGCGACGCGCGTCTCGACCTCGCGCTGGATGAAGCGCCGCAGCGGCCGCGCACCGTAGACGGGGTCATAGCCCTCGCGCGCGATGAGCTCGCGCGCCGCCTCGGTCATCTCGAGCGCCAGCCGGCGCTCGGCCAGCCGGTCGCCGATGCCGGCGATCTGCAGGTCGACGATCTGCTCGATCTCGAGCAGCGTCAGTGGCTTGAACAGCACGATCTCGTCGAGACGGTTGAGGAACTCGGGGCGGAAGCCGGAGCGCAGCTCGGCCATGACGCGGTCGCGCGCGTCCTCGCGGATCTCCCCGTCGTCGGTCAGGCCGTCCAGGAGGTGCATCGAGCCGATGTTCGACGTGAGGATCACGACCGTGTTGCGGAAGTTCACGGTGCGGCCCTGCGCGTCGGTCAGCCGGCCGTCCTCGAGCAGCTGCAGCAGCGTGTTGAAGACGTCCGGGTGCGCCTTCTCGATCTCGTCGAACAGGACGACCGAGTACGGCTTGCGCCGGACGGCCTCCGTCAGCTGGCCGCCCTCCTCGTAGCCGATGTAGCCGGGCGGCGCGCCGACCAGGCGGCTGACGGTGTGGCGCTCCTGATACTCCGACATGTCGAGGCGGACCATGTTGTCCTCGGAGTCGAAGAGCGCCTCGGCGAGCGCGCGCGACAGCTCGGTCTTGCCGACGCCGGTCGGGCCGAGGAACAGGAACGAGCCGATCGGGCGGCGCGGGTCCTTGACGCCCGCGCGGGCGC
>JAXDHC010000693.1:0-4012 GCA_034664705.1 Solirubrobacteraceae bacterium | reverse complement strand
GGGGTCACGAGCGCGTCCTCGTCCCGGCGGGGGCGAACAGCGCCTCGAGGCGAGTCAAGGTGCGCTCGGTGCCCATCGCCATCACGACGTCTCCGGCCTGGAGGATGGTCTCGGCAGCGGGCTGGGGGTGGAACTGGCCTGCGACATCACGCACGCCCACGATGATGGCACCTCCGAGCACGTCACCGATCGGCTGCCCCTCGCCGGCCGATCCCGCGGCCACCTCGATCTCCTCCATCCGGTACTCCGGCGCGACGTCGATCGCCCCGCGGATCTGCGGGTTGAGGGCGACGCGCGCCATCTCCGAGCCGCTCGACTTGTAGGGCGAGATGACGCGCGTGGCGCCGGCGCGCAGCAGCTTGGCCTCCGCGGACTCCTCGGCCGCGCGCGCGACGATCGCGATGTCCGGCCGCAGGCCGCGCACGGTCAGCGTGATGAAGATGTTGTCGGCGTCGGAGTCCACGCACGCGATGACGCCGCGGGCGCGCATGACGCCCGCCGCCCGCAGCACCTCGTCGTCGGCGGGCTCGCCCTCGATGAAGCGCACGCCGACGCCGCGGGCGCGCTCGCGCACCTCGGGGTTCTGGTCGACGACGACGTAGCCGGCGTCGGCGGCCCGGAGGTCCCGGGCGACCTGGCGGCCCACCCGCCCGAAGCCGCAGATGATGTAGTGGTCGCTGGTGGCGTCGATGAGCTTCTGCGTCCGGCGCTCGGCGAGCAGGTCGGCCAGATGGCCGGCGACGAACACCTCCGTCACCGTGACAAGGCCGTAGAAGAGCGTACCCACGCCGAGGACGATCAGGGCGACCTTGACGAGCTGGCCTCCGAGGGTCGCCGGCGGCGGGATCGAACCGATCGTCGCGATGGTGTCGAGCGTCCACAGGAAGCCGCGCCAGGGGCTGACGTCCTCCGTCAGCGCGAGCCCGGCCGTGCCGAGGGCCACGAGGCCCGCCACCAGCAGCGCCAGCGTCCGCAGGCGGCGCAGGAAGGCGCGGAACTCGCGGCGATCGGTCATCGGGCGGGTGGCGTCAGTGGTGGTAGGGCTCGTTCTTGAGGATCTTGTGGGCGCGGAACAGCTGCTCGAGCAGGACCACGCGGGCGAGCTGGTGCGGGAGCGTGAGCGGCCCGAACGACAGGCGGTGGTCGGCGCGGTCGAGCTCGATTCCGTAGGGCCCGCCGACGACGAAGCACAGGTCGCGCCCGCTCATCCGCCGGTCCTCGAGGAACCGGCTGAAGCGCACGCTGTCGAGCGCCTGGCCCTCGACGGCCAGCAGCGAGACGAAGGCGCGATCGGGGATGCGGCGCTCGACGCGCTCGTCCTCGCGCACCTCGACGAGCTCGAGGCGCGTGTGGCCGGCCAGGAGCTGCGCGTAATGGGCGATGTCGTCGGCGAACGGCGGCTTCACCCGGCCCACGGCCACGACGACGATCCGCATCGTTGCGATACTAGGTGGCGCGATGGCCGACGAACAGCAGGGCCCCGAGCGGCACATCAACATCCACTTCGACCCGAAGCACATGGCGGGCAAGTACGCGAACTTCGCGAACGTCAGCCATTCGGACTACGAGTTCACGCTCACGTTCGCCCGGGTCGACCACGAGGTGGAGGACGACGAGATCCCCGGCGTCGTCGTGTCGCGCATCAACCTCTCGCCGCGATTCATGCGCGAGCTGATCGACGCGATGGAGGACAACTACTCCAAGTGGCGCACCCGGGAGGGCATCAAGAGCCTCCCGGAGTACGGTGGCCCGCCGTCGCCGCCCGAGGACCCGACTCCCTGAACGCGACGGCGGCGCCGATGCGCTGCACCGTGGTCGGATGGGTGCCGAACAGCGCCTGCGACCAGCCCGGCGGATCGGGCTCGGAGACGTTCTGGACGGTGATCCGCCGCTCGAAGCCGATGAACGGCTCCGGCGCGCCGGTGAGCTCCAGCGCGTAGGAGTCCGCGCGCGCCTCGACCCGGCGCGAGAGCTGGTTGGAGACGATCGTGATCGTCGTGCTCAGCACGAGCACCGCGAGCGCCAGCGCCGGCAGCGTCGCGGGGCCGGGGGCCGCGCCGGAGGGCGCGAGCCGCCGCGTCATGACGGCGGCGGCGAACATCCCGGCGGGCGCGACGAGGGCGAGGTAGAGCAGGCCGTGCGGCACGTCGCGGTAATGGACGTGGCCGAGCTCATGGGCGACGACGAGGCGCACCTCGTCGCCCTCGAAGCGCTGGAGCAGCGTGTCGTAGAGCACGACGCGCTTCGTGCGCCCGAGGCCGCTGACGTACGCGTTGGCGCCCGTCGTCCGGCGGCTGGCGTCGACCTCGTAGACCTGGCCGACGTCCACCCCGGCGGCCCGCGCGAGCTCGAGCACCTCGCTGCGCGTGCGGCCCTCGGGCAGCGGCGTGAAGCGGTTGAAGATCGGCTCCAGCACGACCGGGCCGAGGTAGGTGGTCGCCACGCCGAAGGCGACGACGACGCCGGACGCCGGCAGCCACCAGCGCCGCGGGAAGCGCCGGATGAGGGCGATCCCGGCCCCGGCGCCCGCGCCGGCGAACACCGCGCCGATCCCCCACGACTTCGCGAGGTCGCCGCTCCAGTCGACCCAGCCCTGCGTGGAGAGCCCCACGTCCGCGGCGCGCTGGTGCCCGATGGCCTGCAGCGGCACGGCGGCGGCGCCGAGGCCCACCGAGAGGACCGCGCCCGCCGCGGCGGCGGCGAGCACGGGACGACGGTGGCGGCGGCGCAGCACGCCCGGCGGGCGGGCGACCAGCCAGACGAGGATCGCGCCCTCGACGGCGAGCGTGCCGAGCCCCAGCGCGCGCTGCGGGCCGCGGAAGTCGCTCGCGCGCTCGAGCTCGGACGGGCTGAAATAGGCGTGCGGGTCGACCGTCGCGGGCGCGATCACGCCCTCGCGGGGACGCAGCAGGAACACGCCGGCCTGGGCCACGGCGAGGGCCGCCACGACGGCGAGGGGCATCTTCCAGCGGGATCGCTGCACCGGCATAGCATGCCGGGCCGCGCCCTCCGGCCGAGCCGGCCGGCGTCCGGCGCGCCGCCGGGGCGGGTAGGAGACTGGGCACGGACGCGCGCGTTCGCGCGCGGTGACGACGATGGAGGAGCCCTCATGACCAGCGCCCCGCGCGGCGGCATCGATCTCGGCGGGACGAAGATCCAGACAGTCGTCGTCGACGCCGGCCACACGGTGCTGGGCTCGGCCCGCCACCCGACCCCCACCACGGGCGGGCCCGCGGACGTCGCCGCCGCGATGGCGGCCGCGATGGCGGAGGCCGCCGCCGAGGCCGGCGTGGAGACCGCCGACCTGGCCGGGGTCGGCGTCGGCGCCCCCGGCGACGTCGACGGCGATCGCGGCACCGTGACCGCCGCGCGCAACCTGCCCGGCTGGGACGGGGAGTTCGCCCTCGGCGCGGCGCTCGAGCGGGCGCTCGGGACGCCGGCGCGCCTGGGCAACGACGTGCAGGTCGCCACCGACGCCGAGGCGGAGCTCGGCGCCGGACGGCCCTACCGCTCGCTGTTGGGCGTCTTCTGGGGGACCGGCGTCGGCGGCGGGATCGTCCTGGACGGGCGGCCCTGGCTCGGCCGCGGCACCGCCGGCGAGATCGGCCACGTCGTCGTGCGCATCGGCGGCGAGCGCTGCGGGTGCGGGCGGCTCGGCTGCATGGAGGCCTACGCGGGCCGCGCGTCGATGGAGCGCCGCGCCCGCGAGCTGCACGACCAGGGCGCGAAGACCGACCTGTTCAAGATCATGGAGGAGCGCGGGCGCACCCGGCTCATGAGCGGCATCTGGGAGCGCGCGCTCAAGCGCGGCGACCCGCTGGCGACCCGCTTGATCGACGAGGCGATCGAGGCGCTCGGGGCCGGCGTCGCGTCGGTCCAGAACGTGCTCGACGTCGAGGCGATCGTGCTGGGCGGCGGCCTCGGCGTGCGCCTCGGCGAGCGCTGCGCGGTTCCGCTCCGCGAGGCCATGCTCCCCCACCTCTTCGACGACGCGCACCCGCCGCCGCTCCTC
>JAXDHC010000692.1:0-5512 GCA_034664705.1 Solirubrobacteraceae bacterium | reverse complement strand
TCGCGCTGTAGACCGACGTCCGCGGCGTCGCCGCCTTGCCCGACAGCGACGAGACGAAGACGATGTGGCCGGCGCCGCGCGCCACCATCTGCTCGCCGATCACCCGCGCGAGCACCATCGGCGCGCGCAGGTTGACGGCCAGCGCGCGGTCGATCTCCTCGACGCTGAACGACAGGATGTGCCCCGACCCGGGCAGCCCGGCGTTGGCGATCAGCACGTCGACGCCGGCGTGGTCGGCGGCGAGGCGCTCGACGGCCGCCGCGTCGGTCAGGTCGACGGCGACCGCGCGCCCGCCGGTCTCGGCGGCGAGCGGCTCGAGCAGCTCGGTGCGCCGTCCGGTGAGCACGAGCTGCGCGCCGGCGCGGTGCAGGCGCCGCGCGATCGTCTGACCGAGCCCCCCGGTTGCGCCGGTGAGCAGGACGGTCCGGCCGGAGAGCTTCACGCGGGGAAGACCGCGACCGTCGCGGTGAAGCCGTGGAGGAACGGGTCGCCGCCGACCGGCCCGATCTCGCCGGCCGCGAAGAACCCCGCGGCGGGCGCGCCGGCCAGCTCCTCGACGAGCGCCGCGGCGTCGTGGTCCGGGACGCCGAACATCGACCGTCCGCGGCCGTTGCAGGTGAACATCAGCGCGCCGGCGGGCGCGGTGCCGCCGAGCGCCTCGAGCCGCAGCCCCAGGGCGTCGCGCAGGTCGCGGTCCGCCGAGCGGGCGTCGCGGGCGTGCATGCGGACGACGGTCCCCGGCTCGACCGGGGCGCCGACGGCGACCGTGCCCTGCTCGGGGTCGGCGCCGAGCAGCCCGCGGACGAGGAAGTCGCCCTGGCGGTACTCCGGCTTGCCGCCGTCGATGACGATCCCGAGGAGCAGGCCGTTGGCGACCATCCCGCGCTCGCGCTCGGTGAGCTCCTCGATCGCGTCGCGCAGGCGCTCGAGCGCCGGGCGCCCGGCGAGCTCGCGGATGAGGTTGCCCTCGGAGGCCGTGACGGTCAGCTCCGGGCCGACGGGGGCGGCGCCCTGCGAGACGCACGGCAGCACCTCGACGCCCTCGAAGCGCACGCCGACCGCACCGGCGCCGACGACGCGATCGCTCACGAAGAGCGCGGCGTCGCCGTCGGCGGTGCGCGCGCTGGACAGCCCGCCGAGGATCGGCACGGCGGGCGCGCGCCGGCTGAGCTCGTCGAGGACCGCGGCGGTCGGGAAGGAGTAGGGATCGGGCAGGAGCACGATCGCGGTGGCGCCCTCGACGTCGGCCAGCCCGGTCACGGCCGTGCCCTCGGGCGTCTCGAGGGCCTCGGCGTGGAAGGCCTCGGCGGTGCCGCCGCCCAGCGACGCCGCCCAGACCGCGACGGCTGTCCCGTGCTCGATCTCGCGACCGCCGCTCAACACGCCCCCGGCCCCACAGCCGACGAGCGCGGGCGGGTCGAGCGCCTCGTGGACGCCCTCGAGCGTCGCCTCGGGCGCGGCGAGGTGCCCGCCCGCCGAGAAGACGAAGACGAGGTCGGCGCTCAGGCCGCCGAGGCGCGAACGGGCCTCCGTTCCGGCCTCGATCGCCGCGACCCGGGGGTCGGCGCTGGTCGACAGGCCGCAGCCGATGCGAACGCTCACCGTGCTGACGATACTCCCGCGCATGGGGGCGCACGACGAGGGCGACGGCGCGCCGCTGCTCGCCATCTTCGGGCCGACGGGGATCGGCAAGACGGCGCTCGCCTTCGCGCTCGCGCAGCGGCTCGGCGACCGCGGCGAACGGCCCGTCGCCGTCTCGGCCGACGCCCTCCAGGTCTACCGCGGCCTGGAGACCCTCACCGGCGTCCCGACGCCCGACGAGCAGGCCCGCCTGGAGCACCGGCTGGTGTCGATCCTGCCCGTGGACGCGCGCTTCAGCGTCGGCGAGTACGCCGAGCTGGCCCACGCCGAGATCGACGGGCTGCTCGTCGCGGGCGCCCGCCCGATCGTCGTCGGGGGAACCGGGCTGTACCTGCGCGCCGCGCTGGCCGACCTCGCGCTCCGCCCGCCGCCGCCCGACGACGTCCGCCGGCGCTGGGAGGGCGAGCTGGAGCGGCGCGGCCCCGAGGCGCTGCACGCCCAGCTCGCCCGCGCGGCGCCGTGGGCGGCCGAGACGATCGGCCCGCGCGACCGCAGCCGCATCGTGCGCGCGCTCGAGCTGCTCGAGCTGGGCGAGCTCGAGCCGGCGCAGGGGCCCAGCCAGCTGTGGACCACCGACACGCGCCACCCGACGCGGCTCGTCGGCCTCGTGATGGACCGCGAGGCGCTCTACGGGCGGATCCAGGCGCGGGTCGACGCGATGGTCGCGGCCGGCGCGGTCGACGAGGTGCGCGCCGCGCACGCCGCGGGCGCGTCGGACACGGCCCGCAAGGCGCTCGGGTTCGACGAGCTCCTGCGCGGCGACGTCGACGCGATGAAGCGCCGCACCCGCAACCTCGCCAAGCGCCAGCTGACCTGGATGCGCAAGCTCGCGGGCGTCGAGGTCGTGGACGTCACCGGTCGCCGGCCCGAGGACGTCGCCCAGGACCTCCTGCCCGGCCCGTAGGATCGGGGGCATGGGCAAGCGCTTCGATGAGATCGACGACAAGCTGGCGGCGTGGATCCGCCGCCAGCGGATGTTCTTCGTCGGCACCGCGCCGAGCGGGGCCGACGGCCACGTCAACGTCTCGCCGAAGGGGCCGATCGAGAGCCTGCGGATCCTCGACGCGACCACGGTCGCCTACCTCGACGTGATCGGCAGCGGCGCGGAGACGATCGCCCACCTGCGCGACAACGGGCGCATCGTGATCATGCTCTGCTCGTTCGAGGGGCCGCCGCGGATCCTGCGCCTGCACGGGCGTGGCGAGGTCCTGGCGCCGGACGCGGTCGACTTCGAGGTCCCGGCGCCGCCCGGCGCCGAGCGCGCGGTCATCCGCGTGGACGTCCAGCGCATCGCCGACTCCTGCGGCTACGGCGTGCCGGTCATGACCTACGAGGGCGACCGCCCGCAGTACGCCGCCTGGGCGGAGTCCCAGGTGCGCAAGGGCGGCCCCGAGGCGCTCGACGCCTACATGGCCCGCCACAACGCCCGCAGCATCGACGGGCTGGCCGCCGTCGACGCGCCGTCCGAGCTCCGCTGACCCCCGGGGCGCCGCAGATGCGCTTCGAGAAGTGGCACGCCCTCGGCAACGACTACGTCATCGTCGAGCACGCCGACCTGCCGGCCCCGCTCACGCCCGCGGCGATCCGCGCGCTGTGCGATCGCCACACCGGCATCGGCGCCGACGGCATCCTCGAGCTGCTCGAGCCCGACGAGCAAGGGTTCGTGGCGCGGCTGCGGATCTACAACCCGGACGGGTCGGAGGCCGAGCTGAGCGGCAACGGGGCGCGCGAGGCGATCCTCTACCTGCGCCATCGCGGCTGGACGGACCGCGCGCAGTTCTCGATCCAGACCATCGCCGGCGAGATCCGCCCGACCATCCTGTCCGACACGACCTGCCGCGTGGACATGGGGCGCGCGTCGCTGCGCTCCAAGGACTTCCCGAGCGGCGGCGCCGACGGGGCCGGCGAGGTGGAGGCCGGCGGGCGGACCTGGCGCTTCCAGCACGTTTCCGTCGGCAACCCGCAGTGCTCGATCGCCGTGGGCTCGGTCGACGAGCTCGACGCGCTCGACCTCGCGGCGATCGGCCCGGGCATCGAGCGCTCGCCGCTGTTCCCCAACCGCACGAACGTGTCGTGGTTCGCCGAGCTCGAGCCGGGCGTCATCCGCGCGCGCATCTTCGAGCGCGGCGTGGGCGAGACGACCGCGTCGGGCACCGGCGCGTCGGGCGCGGCGGTCGCCTACGTCCTGCGCGGCGGCGACTCGCCCGTCACGGTGCGCCTCGACGGCGGCGAGCTGCACGTCGACGTGGGGGAGGACCTCCACGTCGACCTCACCGGCTGGGCGGTGCCGGTCTACCGCGGCGAGCTGTCAGACGCTGACGGCGTGTTCGCGCAGGGCGTCGGTCAGTGACGTCTTGCGATCCGTCGACGCGGACCGCTCGCCGACGATCAGCGCGCAGGGCACGCGGAACTTGCCGGCCGGGAACTTCTTCTTGCGCGTCCCCGGGATGACGACCGCGCGCGGGGGCACCTCGCCGCGCATCTCGAGGGGCTCCTCGCCGCGCACGTCGATGATCGCCGTCGAGGCGGTGAGCACGACGTTGGCGCCGAGGACCGCCTCGCGGCCGACGCGCACGCCCTCGACGACGATGCAGCGCGAGCCGACGAACGCGCCGTCCTCGACGATGACCGGGTTGGCCTGCAGCGGCTCGAGCACGCCGCCGATGCCGACGCCGCCCGAGAGGTGGACGTCCGTGCCGATCTGCGCGCAGGAGCCGACGGTCGCCCACGTGTCGACCATCGTGCCCGAGCCGACCCAGGCGCCGACGTTGACGTAGGACGGCATGAGGACCGCGCCCGGCGCGATGTACGCGCCCTGGCGCGCGGTCGCCGGCGGCACGACGCGCACGCCCTTCTCGGCCCAGCCCGTCTTGAGCGGCATCTTGTCGTGGTACTCGAAGGGGCCGACCTCGATGGTGTCCATCCCGCGGGTGCGGAACGAGAGGAGGATCGCCTTCTTGGCCCATTCGTTGACGTGCCAGCCGGTGTCGCTCGGCGTGGCGACGCGGATGCTCCCCTCGTCGAGCAGGTGCATCACGTGCTCGACGGTCTCGGCGGCGTCGTCGTCGAGGTCGGAGGAGGGCAGCTCGTAGAGGGCCTCGATGCGGGCGGCGAGGGCCGTGAGGTCGGTCGTGCTCATGCCCAGGACTCTAGGAGCTGGGCCGCGCGATGGCATTCCTCGAGGGTCGGGACGAGCGCGGCGCGGACATGGCCCTCGCCGCCCGGCCCGAAGAACGGCCCTGGCGCGACGACGAGACCGAGATCGTCGAGCAGGCGCAGCGCGAACGCCTCGGCGTCCTCGCCGCCCGCGACGCGCAGCCACAGGAAGAAGCTCGCGTCGCCGCCCGCCGGCTCGAGCCCCACGCCGCGCAGCGCCGGGAGCACGATGGCGCGCTTCGCCGCGTACCGCGCGCGGGTCTCCACGACATGGTCCTCGTCGCCCCAGGCGGCCACCGCGGCCCGCTGGATGAAGGTGGGCGGGGCCGTGCCGACGTTCGGGCGGAAGCGCTTGAGCGCCGCGATCAGCTCGCTGTCGCCCGCGGCGAATCCCGAGCGGTTGCCGGGCAGCGACGAGCGCTTGGAGAGCGTGTTGTAGACGATGAGGTTGGAGCGGTCGGCCACCTGCAGCGCGCTGACCGGCGGGTCGCCGGCGAACCACAGCTCGGAGTACGCCTCGTCGCACGCGAGCACGAAGCCGTGGGCGCGGGCCAGGGCGGCGGCGCGCTCGTAGAACTCGAGGGGCGCCGTGGCGGCCGTCGGGTTGTTGGGCGAGTTGAGCCACAGGACCGCGACGCCCTTCAAGTCGACGGCGTCGAGGTCGGGCAGCCAGCCGTGCTCGGCCTCGAGGCGCAGCTGGAGCACCTCCGCGCCG
>JAXDHC010000691.1:0-5018 GCA_034664705.1 Solirubrobacteraceae bacterium | reverse complement strand
GTGAAGGCGGTGTGCTCGGGCCGGTGGCCGGGCGTGTGCAGCGCGGTGAGGCGGACGTCGCCGAGCGCCAGCTCCCAGCCGTCGGCGAACGGCTCGTGCTCGTACGCGGCGCCGGCGAGGCGGTGGGCGTGGATCGTCGCGCCGGTGGCGGCCTGGAGGCGCCCGTGGCCCGAGACGTGGTCGGCGTGGGTGTGCGTCTCGACGACATGCTCGATGGCGACGCCCAGGAACCGGGCGAGCCGCAGGTACTCGTCGATGTCGATCCGCGGGTCGACGACGGCCGCGACGCCGGCGTGCTGGTCGCCGACCAGGTACGACGCGCAGCCGAGGTCGTCGTGGATGACCTGGCGGAAGATCACGGGGCCGGCCGGGCTCGTGAGCTGCGCTTCGGACGGGCTAGCGGTGTCGCGGCGAGCGGGGTCGCCATGGGCGACACCCTCTCATGTCACCGTCAGCCCGTCGAGGTCAGCGGCGGGCTCCGGATACTGCGGATCCATGTCCTCGAGGGCCTCGACCACGATCCGGCTGACCGCCCAGTCGCGGAACCACTTGTGGTCGGCGGGGACGACGAACCACGGCGCGTCGCCGGTCGACGTCCGCGCCAGCGCCTCCTCGTAGGCCGCCAGGTAGTCGTCCCACCGCGCGCGCTCCTCGAGATCGCCGGGGTTGAACTTCCAGCGCTTGTCGGGCCGCTCGAGCCGACGGCGCAGCCGCTCGGCCTGCTCGTCGCGCGAGATATGCAGGTAGATCTTCACGATCCGCGTCCGCGCGTCCTGGGCGAGCAGGACCTCGAAGTCGTTGATGTGGCGGTAGCGCGCCCGCCACACCGGCTCGGGGACGAGGCGGCGGACGCGGGCGACGAGCACGTCCTCGTAGTGCGAACGGTTGAAGATGCCGATCAGGCCGCGGTCGGGTGCCGCCCCGTGGACCCGCCAGAGGAAGTCGTGGGCGAGGTCGTGGGGCGTCGGCTGCTTGAACGAGGTGACGTGCACGCCCTGCGGATTGAGGCCGCGGAAGACGTGCTTGATCGTGCCGTCCTTGCCGCCGGCGTCGAGCGCCTGCAGCACGATGAGCAGCGACTGCGCCGACTCGGCGTAGAGGCGCTCCTGGAGCTCGGCCATCGGCTCGGCGAGCTCGTCGGCGGCCTTGCGGGTCGCCCTCTCGCCGCCGGGCGCGCCGCTCGTGTCGCGCGGATCGTGCTTCGCCAGGTCGACCGCCGTGCCCGGGGGCACCAGCCAGCGGTCGCCGTGGCGACGGCTCATCGTGGGACCCAGGCGTCGCCGTGGCGGTCGAGGTGGAGGTACTCGGCGCCGTGGTCGGTGACGACGCGGAAGACCGCCTGGTCATCCTCCGTGCCCGGGTTGTCGACGACCTGGACGAGCTGGAGGTCGCGCACGTCGGCGGCGGAGCGATCGGCGAAGGCCTCGCGCGCCGCGGCCTCGAGCAGCGAGCGCTCCCAGCCCTTGTCGTCGGCATGCGCCATCGCCAGCGCGCGGTTGGCGGCCTCGAGCTCCTGCTTCAGGGACGCCTCGTCCTCCTGGGCCCGGCGGCGGCTGGCGATGTAGCCGCCGACGAACAGCACGAGCAGGACCACGGCGATGACGACGATGACGATGGCGAGGGGGCTCACGCCGCGGATTACAGCATCACGTTGCGTGTGGCGAGGTGCGCGCCCACCTTGCGCTTGACGCGCTGCAGCGCGTTGTCGACCGTCTTCGTGTCGCACGCGAGGCGCATGCCGACCTGCTCGTAGCTGTATCCGTCGAGGTAGAGGGCGAGCACGCGCGACTCGAGCTCCGACAGCGCGGTCGACAGGCAGTCGACCAGCGAGCGCAGCTCCTCGGAGGAGATGACCTGGTTGACCGGGTCGTGGACCGTCGGGCCCGCGATGACCTCGTCGAGCGTCGGCTCTCCATCGCCCGCGCTGGCCGGCGTCGACGAGAACGAGACGTACTGGTTGAGCGGCGTGTGCTTGTTGCGCGTCGCCGTCTTCACCGCGGTGATGATCTGGCGCGTGATGCAGAGCTCGGCGAAGTTGCGGAAGCTCGACTCGCGGTCCGTGCGGAAGTCGCGAATCGCCTTGTAGAGGCCGACGAGGCCCTCCTGGATCAGGTCGTCGCTGTCGCCGCCGGCGAGGAAGTACGACGACGCCTTCAGGCGGACGAAGCCGTAGTAGCGCCGGACCAGGCGGTCATAGGAGGTGTGGTCGCCCTGCTTGGCCAGGGCGATGAGATACCCATCGTCGACCTGTACCTGAGATTGAGCGTTGGGGGAGAGACGGGCCACGAGCGTTCCTTCCTTCCCCGCCGGGACGTCCCCGCGCGGGATCGAGTGGGTGCTCAGTGGCGCACTCCTCCCCTGGCGCCAGCTGCAAACAACGATATATGAAGACGCTCTCAAGCTCTACTTGAGCGTCAGTTGGCCGGGTTTATCCCAGACTTATGGAGCGCTGTCAAGCCGACGTGCGGCGCTGCAAGATCCCGTACAGCAGCGCGGCCGCGGCGGCGCTCACATTCAGCGACGCGACGCGGCCGTGCAGCGGGAGCGCGACGAGGGCGTCGCATGCGGCCGCCACGCGCGGCCGCAGGCCGTGCCCCTCGGAGCCCAGGACCAGGACGACCCCGCCGGTCCAGTCCGGATCGGTGTAGGGCACGGCGCCCTCGCTGGCCGCGCCGTAGCACCAGCACTCGGCGGCCTTGGCCTCGGCGAGGAAGTCCGCCAGGTTGCGCACCCGGGCGACCGGCAGGTGCTCGACCGCGCCCGCCGACGCCTTCGAGACGGCCGCGGTGACCTGCGCCGCGCGCCGCTCGCAGATGACGACGCCGTCCGCGCCCGCGGCCTCCGCGGTGCGGATGATGGCGCCGAGGTTCTGGGGGTCCTGCACCTCGTCGAGGGCGACGATGAGCGGCGCCGGGCGGCGCAGGAGCTCCGCCGCGTCCGCGTAGGGATAGGGGTCGACGAGCGCGCACACGCCCTGATGGCCGTCGCTGCCCGCGTGGCGCTCGACCTCCTCGGTCTCGACGACGTCGACCCGCGCGGCGGCCTTCGCGAGCCACGGCTCGCGCGCGGCGCCCGACGTCGCCCAGATCCGGTGGACCCGCCGCCGGCCGGCGCGCAGCGCCTCGTGGACGGCATTGCGCCCGTAGACGACGATGGGGCCGTCCACGGCGGGGATCTCGTGCGCGGGAGCGGGACGGGCGTCCGCCGGCTCGCGGTCGGGCCGCGGCGTGGGCCGTCGCGCCGGTCGCCCGGCGTCGCGATCGCCGCCGCGCGGCGGGCCCGGACGGCTGTCGCGGTCGCCGCCGCGCGGCGCGTTCGGACGGCTGTCGCGGGCGCTGCCGCGCGGCGCGTTCGGACGGGTGTCGCGGCCGCCGCCGCCCGAGGGGCCGGGACGGCTGTCGCGGCCGCTGCCGCGCGAGGGGCCCGGACGGCTGTCGCGCTCGCCACCCCGCGCGGGGCCCCGCCGGCTCTCGCGGTCGTCGCCGCGCGGCGCGTTCGGGCGGCTGTCGCGGTCGCTGCCGCGCGAGGGGCCGGACCGGCTGTCGCGACCGTCGCCGCGCGGCGGGCTCGGACGCTTGGGCCCCTTCCCGCGGGGCTTGCCGCGGCCCCCGCCCTCGCCCCCGCCGGCGCCCCGGCGGCGCGCGGCGCTCATCGCTCGACCCGGACGAGCTCGGCGCCGGCCGCCGAGTCGCGGACCTGCCACCCGAGCCCCGTCAGCTCGTCGCGGAGGCGGTCGGCCTCCGCCCAGTCGCGCTCGGCGCGCGCCTGCTCGCGGCGCTCGAGGAGCCGGCGGGCGCCGGCATCGGGCTCGCCGTCCCCGGCCGCCGTCTCCAGGAGGTTGCCGAGACCCAGCACGCCGAGCATCTCCTCGAGGTCGGCGCGCCCCACGCCGCCGCGGCGGTTGGACTCGCGGACCCACTGATAGGCCTCCGAGAGCGCCTCGGGCGTGTTGAAGTCGTCGGCGAGCGCGGCGAAGAAGCGCTCGCGGTGCGGCGCCATGTCCGCCGGCGACTCGCCGGGGTCGAGCAGGCGCGCGGCCTCGCGGAAGCGGCGCACGTTCGTCTGGGCCTGGCGCAATGTGTCCTCGGAGTACTGGATCGGCTGGCGGTAGTGCCCCGACGCGAAGAGCAGGACGAGCGCGTCGCGCCCCCAACGGTCGAGGGCGTCGGCGAGCGACTCTATGTTGCCGACGCTCTTGGCCATCTTCTCGCCGCCGAGCTGCAGCATGCCGTTGTGCATCCAGATGCGTGCGAGCTCGGCGCCCCGCGCGGACCGCGTCTGCGCGGCCTCGTTCTCGTGATGCGGGAAGGTCAGGTCGCTGCCGCCCCCGTGGATCTCGAAGCCGACGCCGAGCAGCTCCTCGGCCATGGCCGAGCACTCGATGTGCCAGCCCGGGCGCCCCCTCCCCCACGGGGTCTCCCAGGCGGTGTCCTCGCCGTCCTTGTGCGCCTTCCACAGCGCGAAGTCGAGCGGATCCTCCTTGAGGCCGGCGCCCTCGACGCCCTCGCCCTGGTCCATGTCGTCGACCGAGCGGTGGCTCAGCGACCCGTACTGGGGGTCGGAGCGCACCCGGAAGTACACGTCGCCCTGCACCGCGTAGGCGTGACCGCTGTCGAGCAGCGCCTGGATGAGCGCCACGATCCCCTCGATCGTCTCGCTCGCCAGCGGCTCGTGGTCGGGGCGGCCGAGCTCGAGGCGGTCGGTGTCCTCCACGTAGCGTGCGGTCATCTCGCGCGCCAGCTCGGCGCTCGGGATGCCGAGCGACCGCGCGGCGTCGTAGATCTTGTCGTTGACGTCCGTGACGTTGGCGACGAAGTCCACCGCGTAGCCCTCGTGCTCGAGGTAGCGCTTGAGCAGCGAGAACACGACGTACGGCCGCGCGTTGCCGACGTGGATGCGGTTGTAGACCGTCGGCCCGCAGGCGTAGATCCCCACGCGCCCCGGATCGCGGGGGACCAGCTCGGTCTCCAGCCCCGACCGGGTGTCGTGTATCCGCATTTTCCGCATTGCTCCGAATG
>JAXDHC010000690.1:0-5841 GCA_034664705.1 Solirubrobacteraceae bacterium | reverse complement strand
GGGCGCGGCCCCGCAGCCGGGCCTGATCCTGCGCGCGCAGGCCGCCGGCGCCGTCCCCCTCGTCGCGCGCCTCCCGGTCTACGAGGAGGTCTGCGCCGACGGCGAGCGCGGCGTCGTCTTCGAGGTGGGCGACCCCGACGCGCTCGCCGCCGGGCTCGCGCACCTCGTCGGCGACGGACGCCTGCGCGAGCGCCTGCGCGCGGCCGCCAGGCCGCGCCCGTGGACGGCGGTGGCCGACGACCTGGAGGCGGTCTACGAGCGGCTTGCCGCGCGCCGTCACGACGTCCGCGGCGACCCCGAGCTGCGGCGGCGGATCGCGGGCCGGACGGTCATCGACGTCGACCTGCACATGCACACCGACCACTCGGGCGACTGCGCGACGCCCGTGCCGGTGCTGCTGCAGGCCGCGCGGGCCCAGGGCCTCGGCGCGATCGCGGTGACCGACCACAACGAGATCTCCGGCGCGCTCGAGGCGCAGGCGCTGTCGGCCGAGTACGGGGTGAAGGTCATCGTCGCCGAGGAGGTCAAGACGGCGCGCCAGGGCGAGGTCATCGGGCTCTTCCTCACCGAGAAGATCCCGCGCGCGCTGACCCTGGAGGAGACGGTCGCCGAGATCCGCCGCCAGGGCGGCCTCGTCTACGTGCCCCACCCGTTCGACCGCATGCACGCGGTGCCCGACTACGAGCACCTGCTCGGCATCGTGGAGGACGTCGACGCGATCGAGGTCTACAACCCGCGAGTGGCGATCGGCTCGTTCAACGAGGAGGCGGCGCGCTTCGCCGCCAAGTACCGCATCCCGGCCGGCGCCGGCTCGGACGCCCACGTGGCGCACGGCCTCGGATCGGTCCGGGTCCGCATGCGCGACTTCGACGGTCCCGAGGAGTTCCTCGAGTCGCTGCGCGAGGCCGACATCCTCACGCGGCCGTCGAGCCTGCTCTACGTGCAGGCCCTCAAGTTCCTCGAGACGAAGGCCACGCCGCCGGCCGCGCGCCGCGCCCGGCGGGAACGTCGCGTGCGACGGGCGACCCGCAAGGGCTGATGCACGGGCAAGGACGACCTGACGAGCCGTCGAAGCTCGCAGGACCCATGCCCCTGACCGACGACGAGATCCGCGAGAAGTACCTCGAGCGCGCCATCCGCGAGCTCAACACCCTCACGCGGGACCTGCAGAACTGCCACCACTGCCCGCGCGGCAACCTCATGCCCGTCCTGGGCTCCGGCCACCCGCAGGCCGACGTGTTCCTGCTCAAGTACGCGCCGGTCGCGTCGGAGGTCGAGGAGGGCGTCGCCTTCTACGGGCGCAGCGGTTCGGCGCTCATGAAGTCGCTGCGGCGCCTCGACATCGATCCGCTCGCCGTGTACGGGACGCTGTGCGTGAAGTGCCCGGTGGCCGATCCCTCGATCGCCGACCCGGCGTGCATCGCCCGGGTGATCCACGAGATCGCCATCGTCCAGCCGAAGATCGTCGTCGCGATGGGCGACGATGCGCTCGCCACCCTCAACGACCTCGCCATCCCGCTCGCCAAGCGCGTGGCGGCCGAGCCGGGCGTCGTGCAGCCCTTCACGCCCGCGTGCGAGGCGCTCTACGTCCCCAACATCGACGAGGCGCTCGACGAGGAGGACGCCAAGCGCGCCTTCTGGTCGTCGTTCCGGGTGCTGGGCGAGTGGTACGCGGACCTGCCGCCCTACTAGGGATCGCCGCCGCGGCGGTGGGGTACTTCCTCGCCGCGCCCGCGCTCCCGCCGCTGCACCCGCTCGACCTCGCGATCGGCGTCGCCGCGACGGCCGGCCTGGCCTTCGTCGTGGCCCTCGCGGTCGCCCCGGCGCCGGCGGTGACCGTGCCGTTCAGCCTCGCGCCGGCCGTGCTCGGCTCGGCGCTGCTGGTTGCGGCGCTGAACGCGGCGCACGGCGGCGCGGTGGCCTCGCCGTTCGAGGCGCTGCTCTTCGGCTGCCTGGGCATCGCGTTCGCGGCGACCCTCGACGCCCCGGCGCTGGCGATCGCCCTGCCGCTGTTCGTCGCCGCGCTGGACCTCAGCGGCGTGACGGGCGCCGGCCCGGGGACCATCGTCGTGCAGGACGCGCGTCCCGGCGACCCGCTGACGATCGAGCTCCCCGCGTGGGGCGGCGGGCTGCCGGCGGCGCGGCTGAGCATCGCCCAGGTCGTCTTCGTCGCCGCCTACACGGCGTACGCCCACCGCTTCGGCCTGCGCCCGCGCGCATCGGCCGTCGCCATGCTCGCCGCCCTCGCCGGCGCGATCGTGCTCCGCCTGGCGTTCGATCGCGACCTGCCGGCCCTCGCGCTCACCGGTGGCGCGTTCCTGCTGGTCAACGCCGACCGCCTCGGGAGGCTGTTGTCCGCGTCGCGTGAGGGGTAACGTGCCAACCATGGACCTCGAGGAGAAGACGCTCGAGACGGTCGGCGATCGGTGCGAGGAGTGCGGCGCGCCCCTCACGGGCCCCGAGCTGCAACAGGTCATCGAGTCCGGCGGCCCCGCGCTCTGCACGGTCCACGCCGCCGAGGTGGTCCCCGTCGGCGAAGAGGACGGCCCCGAGGCCGAGGCCTAGCGGCCCGTCCGGCGGCGCCCGCCGGCAGGCTGCTCGCCGGCCGCGCGCCAGACGGCCCGCAGGCTCACCCGCGAGCCGGTCCGCAGCACGGCGGCGCCGTACACGCGCGCGGCGACGGCGATCAGCGCGCCGCCGCCCAGCACGGTCAGCCCCACCGACGCGACGACCTCCCACGCGGCCGCGTCGCCGGCGATGAGCCGCACGGGCATGACCATCGGCGCCGAGGGCGGGATGAACGACATGACCCGTGCGAGGCCCGAGCCGGGATCGTCGAGCGCGCCGAAGCTCAGGAAGAACGACATGACGATGAGGATCGTGAGCGGGGCCGTGGCCGTCTGCAGCTCCTCCTGCCGCGGCACGAGCGCGCCGGCGACGGCGAACGCGCAGCTGTAGAACAGGAAGCCCAGCACGAACCACGCGAGCACGATCCCGACCGCGGCGACGACGTCCGCCGTCACGTCGAGCTGGCCCGACGCGGCGCCGATGACGACCCCCGCGGCGCCGATGAGCAGCAGCTGCGCGAGCCCGAGGAGCCCGATCCCGATGACCTTGCCGGCCAGGAGCTCCCGCGGCCGGATCGTGCTGAGCAGCAGCTCCACGACGCGCGTGGACTTCTCCTCGATGACCCCGGTCGCGACCCAGAAGCCGTAGCCGAGGAGCTGGCCGTAGAGGATCACGAGGGCGACGAAGGCGATGCCCTGCTGCGTGCCCGAGCTGCCGTCGCCCAGGCGCTGGACGGGCAGCGGCGGCGGGGGCCGGGCGCCGCGCGCCGCGCTCGAGCCGGCCTGAACCGCGGCGATCACCGCCTCGTCGGCGGCGTCCGCCACGGCCAGCGCCCGCCCGCCGGCCAGGACCGCCACGTCGGCCTCGCCGCCGCGCACCAGCGCCCGCGCCCCCGCGTCGCCGGCCGCGCGGCGCACGCTGAGCTCCACGTCGAAGGCCTGCTGCTGCGCGCGGGCCTGCTGGGCGACTGTCACGGCCCGTGGCCCGACGGCGACGACCGTCCCCTTCGCCGGCCCGCCGAAGCCGAGCGCGGAGGGCAGGACGAGCCCCGCCGCGAGGATGCCGACGGTCACGAACGTGGAGATCAGCAGGGACCGCTCGCGGACGCGCTCGACGATCTCGCGTCGCGCGACGAGCCAGACGGCGGTCCGCGTCCCGATCACGCGACCACCTCGCGGAAGAGGTCGGCGAGCGTCGGCTCCTGCGGCGCGAATCGCCGGACGCGGCCCGCGCGGCGGGCGGCATCGAGCAGCGCCTGCTCGTCGGCGTCGCCGGCGAGCTCGACGACGACCGTGCCGTCGTCGCGCCCGACCGCGGTGGCTCCGGGCACCGCGCCGAGCCACCCCGCGGGCGCGCCGTCGACGTCCACGCGCCAGCGGCGCCCGGCGCGCCGCGCGCGCAGCTCGGCCACGGTGCCCGATGCGACGACGCGGCCGGAGCGGACGATCGCGACGGCGTCGCACAGGCGCTCGACGAGCTCGAGCTGGTGGCTGGAGAAGACGACGGGCACGCCCTCGCGCGCTCGCTCGCGCAGGACCTCGCTCAGCACGTCGACCCCAACCGGGTCGAGCCCCGAGAACGGCTCGTCGAGGACGAGCAGCTCGGGCTCGTGGACCAGCGCGGCGCCGAGCTGCGCGCGCTGCTGGTTGCCGAGCGAGAGCGTCTCGGTGCGCCGGCCCGCCACGCCGGTGAGACCGAGCCGCTCCAGCCACAGCTCCGTCGCCGCCCGGGCATGGCCGGCGGCCAGGCCGTGGAGCCGGGCGAGGTGCACGAGCTGGTCGGCGACGCGCATCTTCGGGTACAGCCCGCGCTCCTCCGGCATGTAGCCGAAGCGGGCCCGCGCGGCGGCGTCGACGGGACGCCCGCGCCAGCGCACCTCGCCTCCGTCGGGCTGGAGCACCCCGAGCACGATCCGCATCGCCGTCGTCTTGCCGGCGCCGTTGGGACCGACGAAGCCGAACAGCTGGCCGGGGCCGACCGTGAAGCTCAGCCCGTCCAGCGCGACGGTGTCGCCGTAGCGGCGGCGGAGGTCGTCGAGCTCGAGCACGCCCGTCCGCGCCTCAGCCGCCGACCCAGTACTCCGTCGCGAAGCGGATGAGGCCGTCGTGGAGGTCGTAGATGCCGGCGCACCGTGCCGGGCCGGCCGTCGCCTCGACGGCGATGAGCCGCCCGTCGCCGATGACGTGGCGGACCTCGACGGCGCCGTCGCCGTGGCGCGCCCGATGCGCCGCGACGTAGGCGCTGACGTCCATGTGCTCGCCGGAGTGGGGCCACTCGACGGTCGCGTTGGCCTGGAACTGGGCGCGCACCGCCTCCCAGTCCCGGTTCGCCAGCGCGCGCCAGAGCCGCTCCGCGGCGTTCATCACTCGTCCATGATGAGGACGATCTTGCCGATCTTGCCGCCCTCGGCGAAGCGCTCGTATGCCTCACCGGCGCGCTGCAGCGGGAACGTCTCGGCGATCGGCACGCGCAGCGCGCCGGTCGTGAACAGGGGAAGCACGTGACGCTCCATCGCGCGGGCGGTGGCGGCCTTCTCCTCGAGCGGTCGCGCCCGCAGCGTCGACGCCCGGAGCGTCGCGCGCTTGGTCATGAGGTCGCGCAGGTTGAGCTCGCCCTTCGCGCCTGCGCCGATCCCGATGACGACGATGCGGCCCATCGTCGCCACGGCCTTGAGGTTGGGGCCGAGGTTCGGCGCGCCGACGAGCTCGAGGATCACGTCGAAGGGCCCATGCTGCTCGAAGCCCTCCGGCTCGAGGACCTCGTCGGCGCCGAGCGTCGTGACGGCGTCGCGCGCCTCCGGGCGCCGCACCGTCGCGGTGACGTTCGCGCCCGCGGCGCGGCCCAGCTGGACCGCCGCGGTGCCGACGCCGCCGGCGGCGCCGTGGACCAGCAGCCGCTCGCCGGCGCGCAGGCCTCCCTGCGTGAAGACGGCGTCGTGGGCGGTCGTGAACACCTCGGGCACGCCGCCGGCCTCGGCCCAGTTCAGCGCGTCGGGCACGGGCATCGCCTGGCGCTCGTGCACGACCGCCAGCTCGGCCTGCCCGCCGCCGCCGACGATCGCCATGACGCGGTCGCCCTCCGCGAAGCGCTCGGCGCCCGGGCCGCGCCCGACGACCTCGCCGGCCAGCTCGAGGCCCGGGATGTCGGGGTGCGAGCCGGGGGGCGCCGGATAGACCCCGCGCCGCTGCATGAGGTCGGCCCCGTTGAGGCCGGCCGCCCGGACGCGGACGAGGATCTCGCCCTTGCCGGGCTCCGGATCGGGGTGCTCCTCGA
>JAXDHC010000689.1:0-3312 GCA_034664705.1 Solirubrobacteraceae bacterium | reverse complement strand
TGCCGCAGGTCATCGCGATCGAGCGTCGCGCGTTCCCGACGCCGTGGTCGCTGGCGATGTTCGTCCTCGAGCTGTCCAAGCCCAGCGGCATCTGCCTGGCCGCCCGGCGCGACGGGCGCATGTGCGGGTACACCGTCTGCAGCCGCTACGACACGGTCTGGCACATCATGAACGTGGCCGTCGACCCCGACGAGCGCCGCACGGGCGTGGCGACGGCGCTCCTCGCGGACCTCCTCGAGCGCGTCGGCGACCCGCAGGCGCGGTACACGCTGGAGGTGCGCCAGTCGAACGTCGCCGCGATCGAGCTCTACCAGCGCTTCGGCTTCCGCACCGCCGGCCTGCGGCGGCGCTACTACCAGGACAACGGCGAGGACGCGCTCATCATGTGGCGCACGCCGTCGACGCTCAACGGCTCGCTGGACGACATCCCCGCGGCCGGCCCGGTCACGCCCTCGACCGTCACCATCGAGCGCGACGGCGGCCGGCGCGCGGCCAAGCGGTCCCGGTAGCGCCCCATGATCCTCGCGATCGAGACGAGCTGCGACGACACATGCGCGGCGCTGGTGACGGCCGGCGGCGAGATCCGCGCGAACGTCCTCTCCTCGCAGGGCATCCACGACCGCTACGGCGGCGTCGTGCCCGAGGTCGCGGCGCGCCACCACCTCGAGCTGATGAACCCGGTGGTGGGCGACGCGCTCGCGCGGGCGGGCGCGACGCTCGACGACGTCGACCTCGTCGCGGTGACCCAGGGGCCCGGCCTCGTCGGGGCCCTGCTGGTGGGCGTCGCGGCCGCGAAGGGCATCGCCGCCGCCCGCGGGCTGCCGCTCGCCCCGGTCGACCACCTCCAGGGCCACGTGGCCGCGAACTTCCTCGGCCCCGATCCGTTCGAGCCGCCGTTCCTGTGCCTGATCGCGAGCGGCGGCCACACGTTCCTCGCGCGCGTCGAGGACCACGACGGCTACACGGTCCTCGGACGCACGCTCGACGACGCGGCCGGCGAGGCCTTCGACAAGGGCGCGCGGCTGCTCGGGCTGCCGTATCCGGGCGGGCCGGCCCTCCAGCGGCTGGCCGAGGACGGCGATCCGGCCGCGTTCGCCTTCCCGATCGCCGCCGGCGTGCCCGGCCTGGACTTCTCCTTCGCCGGCCTGAAGACCGCGCTGCTCTACAAGGTCCGCGACCTCGGCGAGGACGAGGCGCACGCGCGCCGCGCCGATCTCGCCGCCGCCTACCAGCACGCAATCGTCGAGGCGCTCGCGCTGCGCGTGGAGCGCGCGCTCGGGCAGACCGACCTCGACCGGCTCGCGATCGGCGGCGGCGTGGCGGCCAACGGCCCGCTGCGCGAGCGGATGGCCGGGCTCGGCGTGCCGCTGAGGATCCCGCCGCGCGAGCTCTGCACGGACAACGCGGCGATGATCGCCAGCGCCGCGCGATACGTCGCGCCGCTTCACGACTTCCTCGCGCTCGACGCGTACGCGACCGGGGAGCGCGGGCTGTGACGCAGCCGGCCGGCACGCCGACCGTGACGCTCTACGGGCGCCCGGGATGCCACCTCTGCGACGATGCGCTGGCCGTCCTGCAGCGCCTCCGTGCCGAGATTCCGTTCGCGGTGGAGACCGTCGACATCGAACACGACGCGGCCCTGTTGCGTGCCTACCTCGAGCGCATACCGGTGATCGCGCTCGACGGCGCGGAGCTGTACGACTTCCATGTGGACGAGCGGGATCTGAGAGCGCGCCTCGCTAGAGTGACCCGTCGATGAGCATCGGGGACGTCACGCCTTCCATGACCGCTGCCGGCGGCAACGGCGCACACGGCACCGAGCGGCTCTCGCTCGGCGTCGCGGCGCGGCTGTCGCGCTACCTCCAGGTGCTCACGCAGGCCAAGAAGATGGGCAAGGAGACCATCTCCTCCCAGGAGCTGAGCGACTACACGCACGTCAACTCCACGCAGATCCGCCGTGACCTCAGCGGCTTCGGCAAGTTCGGCAAGCGCGGCGTGGGCTACAACGTCGACTCGCTCGTCTCGCAGATCCGCAAGATCCTGCGGACCGCCGGCCAGCACAACATCGCGCTGTTCGGCGCCGGCCACCTCGGCAAGGCGATCGCCTCGAGCGACATCTTCGCCGACCACGGCTTCCGCGTCGTGGCGATCTTCGACGTCGATCGCGACAAGGTCGGCCTGCAGGTCGGCGCGCAGAGCGTGCGCCACATCGACGACCTCCGCCAGGTCGTCGACGAGGAGGACATCGTGGTGGGCGTGCTCGCCGTGCCGACGGCCGCGGCCCAGGCGCTCGCCGATCAGCTCGTCGACGCCGGCGTGAAGATCATCTTCAACTACTCCGAGGCGCTGCTGCAGGTGCCGCCCGAGGTGACGGTCCACACCTCCAGCCCGGCGGTCGACCTGCTGTACGCGCTGTACTTCTATCTGACGTAGATGGTCGATCCCCCGACCCTCGCACCGGTCCGGCATCGTCCCGCGGCGCCGCGCGCCACCCACGTCGGGGGCCCGTGGCGCTGCCACTGCTCCCCCTCCGCGGTCACCGCGCGGCATCCACGGATACGACGCCGGCCGGGCACGACGGCCGCGGGATCAACCATCTAGGCGCCATGACGATCGACGCCGCTCGCGCCGCCGAGATCTTCGCGGACGCGACCGACTTCACGGTCGGTATCGAAGAGGAGTTCGCCGTCCTGGACGCCCGGTCGCTCGACCTGGTGCCGCGCTTCGAGGACCTGCGCGACACCGCTGCGGCGGAGGACCCGCTGCTGTCCGAGGCGATCGCGGGCGAGCTCATCTCGAGCGAGATCGAGATCCGCTCCGGCCGCGGCGAGGACCTCGCCGACGCGCTCGCCCGCCAGCGCGAGCTGCGCCAGCGCCTGTTCACGCTCGCCGCCCGGCGCGGGCTGGCGCTCGGCGCCACCGGCACGCATCCGTGGGCCGACTACCGCGAGCAGCGCAACATCGACACCGAGCACTACCGCCGGGTCGTCGAGGGCCTGCAGTACGTGGCCCGGCGCAACAACACCTTCTCCGTCCACGTCCACGTGGGCGTGCGCGACGCCAACCGCGCCGTCCGCGTGTGCGACCGCCTGCGGCCGGTCCTGCCGCTGCTGCTCGCGCTGAGCGCGAACTCGCCGTTCCTGGACGGGCTCGACTCCGGCCTGCACTCGGCCCGCTCGCAGGCGTTCACGAAGAGCTTCCCGCGTTGCGGCATCCCGGACGCGTTCGGCTCCTGGCCGGCGTATCGCGAGTACATCGAGTTCCTCCTGCGGACGAACTCGATCGTCGAGTACACGCAGGTCTGGTGGTCGG
>JAXDHC010000688.1:0-10863 GCA_034664705.1 Solirubrobacteraceae bacterium | reverse complement strand
CGCCGAAGTGCAGCCCCGGCTTTTGAGCCCTGCATCCTCCGTCCTCTCCGTGGTGACGCGGAGGGGGCACAGTGCGAACGCACGGGTGCCCTCCCGCGGCGCCGCGGAGAGGCGAGGAGGCAGTGCTCAAATCAGCCGCAGCCGGTGTTGTTGCCGCACGACGGGCCGGTGTAGCACGAGCCCGTTCGCTGCATGATCCCGCCGCACTGGCCGCAGGCCGGGCCGAGGTCGAGGCCGACCATCCGGGCCGGGACGACCGGCGGGGTGTCGGTCAGGGCCGAGGTGGGGGCGACCGGCGCCGGGGGCGTCGCGGTGGCGCCGCCGTTGCCGCCGTTGGTCGGTCGCGAGGTGCCGCCCTCCATGCCCGTCGCCGTGTCCTGGCCCATCTTGCGGGCGCGGACCTCCGGCGTGAGGATGCCGAGCTCCTCCTGCGTGTCGGTGTCGAGGAAGCGCGAGGCGAGCCAGCGCATGATGTAGTCGGGCATCGACTTGGCGAACGGGATCTCCGGGTTGGTGGTGATCCCCTCCGGCTCGAAGCGCATGTAGCAGAACTTCCGCACGAGGGTCTCGAGCGGCACGCCGTACTGCAGCGCGATCGAGGTCGCGGTGGCGAAGGAGTTCATCATCCCTCGCAGCGCGGAGCCCTCCTTGCCGATGTCGGTCAGGAAGATCTCGCCGACCGTCCCGTCCTCGTACATGCCGGCCGTGATGTAGCCCTCGTGGCCGCCGATGGAGAACTTGTGGGTGATCGACTGGCGCTCGACCGGCATGCGCTTGCGCGCCGGGCCGGTCGCGGCGGTCGCCGCGGCGACGGCCTCGGCCACGCGCGCGTCCACCGCCTCGGGCGGCAGCCAGCCCTCGGGCACCACGATGCCGGCGTCGGCGTCGTCGACCTGCTGGGCCTCGGTGCGCAGCGCCTGCGCCGTCTTCGAGCCGTCGCGGTAGATCGCGAGCGCCTTGACGCCGCAGCGCCATGCCTCGATGTAGGCCTCGGCGATGTCCTCGACCGTCGCCGTCTGGGGCATGTTGACCGTCTTGGAGATGGCGCCCGAGAGGAACGGCTGCGCCGCGCCCATCATCTTGATGTGGCCCATGTGCGAGATCGCCCGCTCGCCGACGGCCACGTCGAACACCGGCAGGTGCTCGGCCGCCAGGCCGGGCGCCCCGATGATCGTGGCGTGCTGGTTGACGTGCGCCTCGATCTGCTCGATCTGCTCGTCGCTGTAGCCGAGCGTCTGCAGCGCCATCGGGATCGTGCGGTTGACGATCGTCATCTGGCCGCCGCCGACGAGCTCCTTGAACTTCACGAGCGAGAAGTCCGGCTCGATGCCGGTCGTGTCGCAGTCCATGAGGAACGAGATCGTCCCCGTGGGCGCGAGCACCGTCGCCTGCGCGTTGCGGTACCCATGGGCCTCGCCCATCTCGACGGCCTCCTCCCAGGACCGCCGCGCGGCCTCGAGGAGCTCGGGGTCGTGAGACGCGGAGTCCGGGATCGCGTAGGAGGCGTCGCGGTGCATCCGCATGACCGCGTTGTGCGGCTCGCGGTTCTCGGCGTAGCGCTCGTACGGGCCGAGCGCCGCCGCGACCTTCGCCGACTCGCGGTATGCGCGCCCGGTCATGAGCGCGGTGATCGCCGCGGCGGTCGCGCGACCCTCGTCGGAGTCGTACGGCATGCCGTTGGACATCAGGAAGGCGCCGAGGTTGGCGTAGCCGAGCCCGAGCTGGCGGAAGGCGCGCGCGTTGACGCCGATCTCCTCCGTCGGGTAGCTCGACGGGCCGACGATGATCTCCTGCGCCAGGAAGATGATGTCGACGGTGTGCTCGAAGGCGTCCACGTCGAAGCTGCCGTCGGCGCGGCGGAACTTCATGAGGTTCAGCGACGCGAGGTTGCACGCGCTGTCGTCGACGTGCATGTACTCCGAGCACGGGTTCGACGCGTTGATGCGCCCCGAGTTCGGCGACGTGTGCCACTGGTTGATCGTCGTGTCGTACTGGACGCCCGGGTCCGCGCAGCGCCACGCCGCCTCGGCGATGTCGCGCATGAGCTCGCGCGCGGGGATCGGATCGCCGATCGGCTCCCGCGTGGCCCGCGACGTCGTGCGCCACTCCTCGTCGTCCTCCACCGCGTGCATGAAGGCGTCGGTGACGCGGACCGAGTTGTTCGCGTTCTGGTACTGGATCGACTGGAAGCCGTCGCCGTCGATCGACATGTCGAAGCCCGCGCGCGCGAGCGCCTCCGCCTTCTCCTCCTCCTTGGCCTTGCACCAGATGAACTCGCGGATGTCCGGGTGGTCGACGTCGAGGACGACCATCTTGGCCGCGCGGCGCGTCTTGCCGCCCGACTTGATCGTGCCGGCCCACGCGTCGGCGCCGCGCATGAACGAGACCGGGCCGCTGGCCGTGCCGCCCTTGCTGAGGGGCTCCATCGAGCCGCGGATGTTCGAGAGGTTGATGCCCGAGCCGGAACCGCCGCGGAAGATGTTGCCCTCCTTGGTGTTCCAGTCGAGGATCGACGCCATGTTGTCCTCGACGCTGAGGATGAAGCACGCCGAGCACTGCGGGCTCTCCTCGAAGCCGACGTTGAACCAGACGGGCGAGTTGAACGCCGCCATCTGGTGCAGCAGCACGTACGTCAGCTCGGCCTCGAACGTGTCGCCGTCCTCCGAGCTGGCGAAGTAGCCGCGCGACCGGCCCCAGTCGGCGATCGTGCCCGCGACGCGCGAGATCATCTGCTTGACCGAGCGCTCGCGCGTCGGCGAGTCCAGCTGGCCGCGGAAGTACTTCTGGGAGACGATGTTCGTCGAGTTCTGCGACCACGAGCGAGGGAACTCCACGCCGCGCTGCTCGAAGGCGACCTTGTCGCCGTGACCGATGCGCGCGTCGCGCAGCTCCCAGTCGACGCTGTCGAACGGATGCACCCCCGGACTCGTGAACTTGCGGCGGACGGTCAAGGGCTGACCGGCCTGAATATCGTTGGCGAGTGCCGTCTGCGGGGTGAATTCCATCGAGGTCCGTCCTCCTTTTCGCCGCCGTTTCTCGGTATTTGCGGCGGCTATGTGATGCATATGGCGGTAACCGCACATCCTCCGCTTCGGGTCGGACGGAACGCCGTTCGCGACGTCGCCCGAAGCTTCGAGAACGACCTCCTCCAAGGATAGAGCCGTCGCCCGTCGCCACGCCGGGGCGGATAGGTTTGCGCCATGCGTCGAGCCGCCCTGATCGCGTGCCTGATCGCCGTCCCGGCGGTGGCCGCCTGCGGCGGCCCGGACACCGACGGCGCGCGCGCGGCGGCCCAGGGCTACGTGAAGAACCTCGGCGAGCGCGACGGCAAGGGGACCTGCGCCCAGATGACCGCCGGGCTCCAGCGGCAGTTCACGCAGGCCGTCGTGCGCACCAACGGCCAGTTCCGCGGGCGCAGCTGCGCGCAGGTCATGCAGGCGGCGCTCCAGAGCATTCCCGCCGACCAGCTGCGCCAGTTCTCCCGCGCCAAGATCGAGAACCTCAGGGTCGACGGCGACAAGGGCAGCTTCCGCTACCAGCTCGACCAGATCCAGGTCGACGGCCGCGTCGCCAAGGAGGACGGCGACTGGAAGGTCTCCTGCTGCGTGCCCGGCGCGGGCGGCTGAGCCGCCGCGACCGGCCGGCCTAGCGCCCCAGCCGCAGCCAGTCGGAGAACTCGGCCCACGCGTTGCTCGCGCGCCAGCCGGCCTCCGCGGAGGCGTGACGCCAGCGCTGCAGCCACGGGGGGTCCCACGCCTGCCAGCGCGCGACGCCGGCGAGGGCCAGCACGGCGAGCACGAGCAGGACCACGACGAGCAGCAGCAGGATCGCCGCGGTGTCGCGGCCGCCGGACGGCGCCGCGGCGGGCGCCGCCGTCACCGGGGCGGCGGGCTGGACGGCCGGGGGCGCGGTCGTCGTCGCGGGCGGCGCCGTGGTCGTCGCGCCGGGCTCCGTCGTCGTCGCCCCCGGCGTGACGGTCGTCGCCACGCCGGGCGTGACGGTCGTCGCCGCGCCCGGCTGGATCGTCGTCGTGGGCACGCTCGTCGTGGCGTCCTGCGCGTGCGCGCCGGCCGGTGCGGCCAGGGCGGCGCACGCCACGGCGGCGGCGAGGCTGCGTCGCGTCACGCCCGCGATGGTAGGAGGTCGGCCAGCGCGGCGACGGCCTGGTCGAGCACCGCATGCGGCGCCTGGGACGCATCGAGCACGCGCACGCGCTCCCCGTCGGCGGCCGCCAGGTCGTCGTAGGCGGCGCCGATCGCGGCGAAGAACGCGCCGTCCTCGCGCTCGAGCCGGTCGGGCGCCTCGCCGCGCGCGGCCTGGCGCACGTCCCGGGTGCGCGCGTCGACGCGCAGCAGCAGCGTGCGGTCGGGGCGCAGCCCGCCGGTCGCGAAGTCGTTGATCGCGCGGATCTCCTCGATGCCCAGCCCGCGCCCCGCGCCCTGGTAGGCCAGCGACGAGTCCACGAAGCGGTCGAGCAGCACCCAGCCGCCGGTTCGCAGCAGCGGCGCGACGCGCTCGGCGACGAGCTGGGCGCGGGCCGCCGCGTACAGCAGCGCCTCGGCGCGCGGGTCCACCGACAGGGCCGGGTCCTTCACCAGCGTGCGGATCCTCTCGGAGAGCTCGACGCCGCCCGGCTCGCGCAGGAGCTCCAACGCGACGCCGCGATCGGCCAGCGCGCGCACCAGCCCGTCGGCCAGCGTCGTCTTGCCGGCGCCGTCCAGGCCCTCGATGGTGATGAGCCGCCCGCGCATGGCCGTAGCCTTCCAGGTGTGCTCGCCGGGACCGAACGTCACCCCCACGCCCGCGCCGTCCTCTCGGCCGCGCTGCCGCCCGACGGGCGCCCCAGCCACGCGTACCTGTTCCACGGGCCGGCGGGCGCGGGCAAGCGCGCGGCCGCGCGCGCCTTCGCCGCCGAGCTGCTCGCCGAGGGCGCCGCCGACCCCGACAACGCCCGCGAGCGCGTGCACCACGGCGTCCACCCCGACCTGACCTGGGTGACCCCGAGCGGCGCCGCGGACATGCTCGTCTCCGACATCGACGAGCCCGTCATCGCCGCCGCCTCGCACACGCCCTTCGAGGCGCGCCGGCGCGTGTTCGTCATCGAGCGCGCCGAGACGATGAACGAGCAGGCCCAGAACAAGATGCTCAAGACGCTCGAGGAGCCGGCGTCGTTCGCGCACCTCGTCCTGCTCACGAGCCGTCCCGGCCAGCTCCTGCCGACCATCGCCTCGCGCTGCCAGGCCGTCCGGTTCGACCCGCCGCCGGTCACGGAGATCGCCACGGCGCTGCAGGGCGTGGGCATCGAGCCCGCCGAGGCCGACGCCGCGGCCCGCCTCGGCCTCGGCGACACCGACCGCGCCGCCCGCGTCCCGGTGCTGCGCGGCCACGCCGAGGCCTTCGCCCGCGCGGCGCTGCGCGGCGACCTGCGCGACCGCCCGTGGCTCGCGCTGCTCGCCCAGGCCAAGCAGGAGGGCGACCTGGCCGAGGCCACCGTCGAGGAGCGCGTCGCCTCCGAGCAGGACCTGCTGCCCGCGCGCGAGCGCAAGCGGGCCGAGCGCGAGGGCGGCGAGGCGGCCCGCCGCGCGCAGCGCCGCGCGCGCACGGCGGCGCTGGACCATGCCCTCGAGCTCGCCGGCCTCTGGTTCCGCGACGTCGCGTGCATCGCCGACGGCGCGCCCGAGGTCGTCCACGCGACCGACCGTCTCGGCGAGCTGGAGGCCGACGCGGCGGGCCGCTCGCCCCACGCGCTGCGCCGCGCCGTCGCGCTCCTCGACGACGCCCGCGCGGCGCTGATCCTCAACCCGAGCGAGGAGCTGCTCCTCGAGGCGCTCGCGTCGCGCCTCGCGCGCGAGGTCAGTTGATCGCGCCCGCCGCGGCGAGCACGATCACGCCGGCGCCGAGCAGCACCCGGTAGCCGACGAACACGCCGAGCGAGTGGCGGACCAGCCACCGCAGCAGGAAGGCGATCGCCGCGTAGCCGGTGACGAAGGCCAGGACCGTCGCGATGACCGTGGCGCCGACCGGGATCCCGCCCTCGCCGATGTGGCGCAGCTCGAAGAGCCCCGACAGCACGACCGCGGGGACCGACAGCAGGAACGAGTAGCGCGCCGCCGCGGTGCGGTCGAGGTTCAGGAGCAGCCCGGCGGAGATCGTCGCCCCGGAGCGGCTCACGCCGGGCACGAGCGCGAGCGCCTGGGCGAGCCCGATGAGCAGGCCGTCGCGCGCAGTGAGGTCCTCGAGCTGGCGGTCGCGGCGGCTCACGGCCTCGGCGGCGAGCATCACGAGGCCGAAGACGATCAGCGACGCCCCGATCAGCTCGAGCGTTCGGAACTCGTTCTCGATCGGGTCCTTGAAGAGCAGCCCGAAGACGCTGATCGGGATCGTGCCGAGCACGATGTACCAGCCCAGCCGCGCGTCGAGGGTGCGGCGCACCTCGCGGTCGCGCAGCGACCGCAGCCACGCGACGGCGATCCGCCAGAGGTCATGGCGGAAGTACAGGAGCACCGCGGCCATCGTGCCGAGCTGGATGACGGCGGTGAACGCCGCGCCCGGGTCGTCCCAGCCGAAGAACGCCGGGACGATGCGGAGGTGCCCGCTGCTCGAGATCGGCAGGAACTCCGTGAGCCCCTGCACGATGCCGAGGACGATGGCCTGAAGCGCGTCCATGAGGCGCGCCACAGTACTCCGTCGCCGGTAAGCGCTACCTGAACGTGAGCGGCCCGAGCCGCGGCTGCAGGCCGTGCGTCTCGAACGCCCGGAAGCGGTGGAAGCGCGGGTGCTCGGGGCCGTGGAAGTCCGCCGAGCCGGTCGTCAGGAGGCCACGCTGCGCGCAGTGCTCGGCGACCAGCCGGGTCTGGGCCTCGGTGTGCGTGATGTAGAACGCCTCGACGCCGTCCAGGCCGGCGGCGGCGAAGCGGTCGACCGCCGCCAGCACCTCGTCGCCGGCGTCGACGTCCCAGAACGGGTGCGCCCACACCGCCACGCCGCCGGCCGCGTGGATCACCTCGATGGCCTCGGCGACCGTCGGCGTCGTGCGCCGCCGGTAGCCCGGCGCGCCCGGGATGAGATACGCCTCGAGAAGTTTCGAGCTGTTCACGATCTGCTCGTCGCGCAGGCGCATGCTGTTGGCCGGATGCTCGAAGATCGCCTGTGCCAGATGCGGCCGTCCGATCGGCCGGTCCCCCCGGTCGGGGAACTCGAGCTCGAAGCCGAGCTCGCGCATCGCCTCGGCCATGCGCAGCCCGCGCAGGCCGCGGTCGGCGCGGAAGCCCGCGAGCGCCTCCAGCAGCGCCGGGCTGCGGTGGTCGATCAGGTAGCCGAGGACGTGGAGGTCCTCGTGGTCGCCGTCGATCGAGGACAGCTCGGCCGCCGGCACGACCCGGAGGCCCTCAGCGTCCGCCGCCTCGAGCGCCTCGTCGACGCCGTCCACCGTGTCATGGTCGGTCAGCGCCAGCAGCTCGACGCCGGCCGCGCGCGCGGCGGCCACCACCTCGCGCGGCGCTAGCGCGCCGTCCGAGTGCAGCGAGTGCGACTGCAGGTCGAAGTTCGGACGCGCCACGCTCGGAGGCTACCGCCACGCATTCGTTAGCCTGCTAACGAGTGTCCCCCACGACGACCTCTCCCACGGGCGTCGACGCGTTCTCCACCGCCGTCGACGACTTCATGCGCGCCGCCCGCCGCGCACGCGGCCGCCTGGCCGGCGAGGGCATCCTCAGCCTCTCGCAGTACCACCTGCTCGAGCCGCTGACCGCCTCCGAGGAGGCGCTCGGGGTCGGCGAGCTCGCCGCCGCCGCCGGGGTCAGCACGCCCACGGCGACGCGCATGCTCGGCGCGCTGGAGCGCGACCGGCTCGTCGAGCGCCACACGTGCACGCGCGACCGGCGCGTCGTCCGCGTCGCCCTCACCGGCGACGGCGCGGCGCGCGTCGACGAGAAGCGCGGGCGCATGCAGGCCCGGCGCCGGCAGCTCTACGACTCCCTGGAGCCCGGCGAGCGCGAGCAGGCCGCCCGTCTCCTCGCCCGCCTGGCCGCGGCCATCGAGGACCTCCGATGAGCGCGCGCGCCGACCGCATCCTCGACGCGGACCCCGCTCGCACGCTGCTGGTGCTCGCCGGCGCCGCCCTGGCGTACGCGCTGGCCCAGACGATGATCGTGCCGGCGATGCCGGCCATCCAGCGCCAGCTCGGCGGCGACGCGGCCGACACGACCTGGTTGCTGACGGCCTTCCTGCTGACCTCCTCGGTGGCCACGCCGATCGTCGGCCGCCTCGGCGACATGTACGGCAAGGAGCGCTGGTTGCTCATCTGCCTGGGCCTGTTCGGCGGCGGCTCGGTCATCTCCGCGCTGGCCGACTCGCTGGTCGTCATGATCGCCGGGCGCGCGATCGCCGGGCTCGGCGGCGGCATCTTCCCGCTGGCCATCGGGATCATCCGCGACGAGTTCCCGCGCCAGAAGGTCGCGACGGGCATCGGGACGATCTCGGCCATGTTCGGCATCGGTGGCGGCGTCGGGCTCGTCGTCGCCGGCCTGCTCGTCGACGGCGTCGGCATCGAGTGGATCTTCTGGCTGAGCGCCGGGGCGTCGGCCCTGGCCGCGTGGGCGACGTGGCGCTGGGTGCCGGAGTCGCCGGTGCGCGCGGAGGCGCGCATCGACTGGCTCGGCGGCCTGCTCCTGTCCGGCGCGCTGGTGACGCTGCTGCTCGGGGTGAGCGAGGGCAACCGCTGGGGCTGGCTGTCGGCCGGCGTGCTCGGGCTGTTCGCCGCGTCGCTCGTGCTGACCGTCGCCTGGACGCGGTGGGAGTGGCGCGTGCCCGACCCGCTCGTCGACCTGCGGCTCATGCGCCGGCGCGCGGTCCTGACGACCAACCTCGTGACGTTCGCGATCGGCTTCGCGATGTTCGGCTCGTTCATCCTCATCCCCCAGCTCGTCCAGACGCCGCCGGAGGCCGGCTACGGCTTCGGCGCGTCGGTGACGGCGAGCGGTCTGTTCCTGCTGCCCTCCTCGGTGATCATGCTGATCGGCGCGCCGATGAGCGGCCGGCTCGGCAACCGCTACGGGTCCAAGCTGCCGCTCGGGCTGGGCGCCGCGTTCGCCGGCGCGGGGTACTTCTGGCTCGCGGCGCTGCACGGCGCGAAGATCGACATCTACGTCGGCAGCCTGCTGCTCGGCCTGGGCATCGCGCTCGCGTTCGCCGCGGCGTCGAACCTCATCGTCGAGGCCGTCCCGCAGGACGTCACCGGGGTGGCGAGCGCCATCAACGCGGTCATGCGGACCATCGGCGGCGCCATCGGCGCGCAGATCTCCGCCGCGATCGTGAGCGCGGACGTCGTGCTCGGCGGCTTCCCGGCCGAGTCGGGCTTCGCGCTGGCGTTCGCGTTGAGCGGCGCCGGAGCGATGGTGGCGCTGGCGGTGACCTTCGCCATCCCCGCGCGTGAGCGCGCCGCGGCCGCTTCGGCGGCCCCGGCGGGCCCGCCCGCTTCGCCGGTCGAGCCCGTCGAAGCCGCCGAGGCGCGCGTGTGACGGACGACGACCGGCTGACCCCCGAGATCCGCAACGTCGCGATCGTCGTGATCGCCGGCGCGATCATGTCGATCCTCGACACGACGATCGTCAACGTCGCGCTCGAGTCGCTCTCGCGGGACCTCGACGCGCCGCTGTCGACGATCCAGTGGGTGGCGACCGGCTACCTGCTGTCGCTCGCCACCGTGATCCCGCTGACCGGCTGGGCGGCGGAGAACTTCGGGCCGCGGCGCGTGTGGATGACCGTCGTCGCGGCGTTCGTCGTGACGAGCGCGCTGTGCGGGCTGGCGTGGAGCGCCGAGTCGCTCATCGCCTTCCGCGTCCTGCAGGGCTTCGCGGGCGGGATGATCATGCCGATCGGGATGATCACGATGGCCCAGACCGCCGGGCCCAAGCGCGTCGGGCGCGTCATGAGCGTAATCGGCGTCCCCATGCTGCTCGCGCCGGTGCTCGGCCCGGTCCTCGGCGGCCTGATCGTCACGAACGTCAGCTGGCGCTGGATCTTCCTCGTGAACCTGCCGATCGGGCTCATCGGGCTCGCGCTCGCCGCGCGGCTCATGCCCGCCGGGCGCTCGGAGGGCCGCGGCGGCGCCGACGCGCGGTCGCGCCTGGACTGGCGCGGCCTCGCGCTCCTGTCCCCCGGCCTCGGGCTCGTCGTCTTCGGGCTGAGCGAGGTGTCCACGCACGGCTCCGTCGCAGCCGGCGGCGCCGTGCCCGCCGTCGCCGGGCTCGCGCTCGTCGGGGCGTTCGTGTGGCACGCGTGGCACTCCGACGCCCCGCTCGTCGACGTCCGCCTCTTCCTCGGCCGCGGCTTCTCGGCCGCCGGGGCGACCGTGTTCCTCGTCGGCGGCGCGCTGTTCGGCGCGCTGCTTCTCCTGCCGCTCTACTACCAGATCGCGCGCGGCGAGTCGGCGCTCGTCGCGGGCCTGCTCATGGCGCCGCAGGGCGTCGGCGCCGCGCTCGGGATGAACCGCGCCGGCCGGCTCACCGACCGCATCGGCGGCGGGCGCGTCGTGATCGCCGGGCTCGTCATGCTCCTGGTCGGCACCGTGGCCTTCACGCAGGTGACCGCGCAGACGTCGTACTGGCTGCTCGGCGCCTCGCTCGTGCTGCGCGGCTTCGGCCTCGGCTTCACGATGATGCCGGCGATGGCCGCGGCATACGCGACCCTCGAACGCAACGACGTGCCTCGCGCGACGCCGATGCTGAACGTCCTGCAGCGCGTGGGCGGCTCGCTGGGCACCGCGGTGCTCGCGGTCATCCTGCAGCGCCAGATCACCGCCGAGGTCGGCGCGGGCGGCGGGCTGGGCGCGGCGCGCGGCGCCACGGGCGCGGCGCGCGCCCG
>JAXDHC010000687.1:0-13317 GCA_034664705.1 Solirubrobacteraceae bacterium | reverse complement strand
GCCCCCCACCACACACGGAGGTCCAGCATGAAGGTCCGACTTGTCCACGTCCTCGCCGCGGCGGTGCTGACGCTCGTCGCGGGCATCGCCGCCGTCGTCCCGGCCTCGGCCGCGACGGTTCGCCAGATCGAGGGTCGCGTCACGTCCATCGACCGCAGCGCCAAGAGCTTCCGCCTGAGCGGTGAGCGCGGCGTGTTCACGGTCTTCGTCACGTCCTCGACGCGCTTCCAGCGCGTGACGTTCTCCAGCCTGCGCGTCGGCAGCGCGAAGATCGAGGCGACGGTCCGCCGCTCGAACGGCCGCTGGGTCGCCAGCAAGGTCGAGCGCAGCGGTGGCAGCAGCAGCAGCAACAGCAACGGCAGCAGCGACGACAGCAAGGGCCGCGGCCGCGGCAGCGACGACACGCAGCCCGACGACAGCCGGTAGCAGCGCACGGATCCGGGACGCGGGCCTCGCACCCGCGTCCCGTCCGCGTCACCATGAAGGCGCCCATGAGGCGCGTCGACGTCCGCGCCGCGGGGCCGGCCGACGCGCCGGCCATCGCGGCCATCTACAACGAGGGCATCGCCGACCGGGTCGCCACCTTCGAGACGCGCGAGCGCACGGCCGACGAGGTGCGGGACTGGCTCGACGGCCCGCTGCCGGTCCTCGTCGCGGTCGTCGACGGCGCCGTCGCCGGCTGGGCGCGCGTGAGCCCGTACTCGGACCGCTGCGTGTACGCCGGCGTCGGCGAGCACGCCGTCTACGTCGCGCGCTCGGCGCGCGGCCTCGGCGTCGGCCGGGTGCTGCTCGACGCGCTGTGTGCCGCCGCCGAGGCCGCCGGCCTCCACAAGCTCACGTCGCGCATCTTCGACGACAACGCCGCGAGCATCGCGCTGCACGTCGCGGCCGGCTTCGACGTCGTCGGGCGCCAGCGCCGCCATGGCCGCCTGGACGGGGAGTGGAGGGACTGCGTGCTCGTCGAGCGACTGCTCGGCGAGGCGGCCGCCGCCGCGCCTGCGCCGGCGCGCCGCGACGGGCGCTAGGGTCCGCCGTCGCACCCCACCCGACGGAGGACACGATGGGACGAGACGAGCTGACGAGGGTCTACGGCGCGGGCGCCATGCTGTTCGTCGTGCTCGTCGTCGTGCAGGTGTTCTTCGCCGGCCTCGGGATCTTCGGGGCGACGAGCTTCGACGCGCACCGGTCCTTCGGCAACCTCCTCCACGGCCTCACGGCGATCCTCCTGATCCTCGCCATCCTCGGCCCGCGCACCGGGCGCGACATCGGGATGGCGGTCGGTCTCGTCGTGCTCGTCACGATCCAGATCGCCCTCGTGGGCGCCCGCGACGACGCCCCCGGGCTCGCGGCGCTGCACCCGGTGCTCGCGCTCGCCGCCATGGGTCTCGCCGCCCACATGGGGATGCACGCGCTGCGCGGCGGACGTCGGGAAGCGTCGGCCTAGGCGGCCGCGGCGACGGGCCCGGACCGCGGCGCCCGGGCCACGACGGTCGCCGCCAGGACGGCCCCGACCCCCATCACGGCGATCAGCCCCGCCATCGGCAGCGCGCTCGTGCTGCCGGCGACGCCGACGAGCGGCGCCGTGGCGGCGCCCACGCTGAACTGCAGGACGCCGAGCAGCGCCGACGCGCTGCCCGCGACGCGCGGGTGGTCGGCCAGGGCCAGCGCTGTCCCGTTCGGTACGACGAGGCCGATCGCCGCCACGACGACGAAGAGCAGCGCCACCACCGGCCACACGCCGAGCCCGCCGACCGCGACGACGGCGAGGAGCGCCAGTCCCGCGGCGGCCTGCACGGCCACGGCGGCGCACAGGATGCCCCGCGGCCCGAACCGCCCGACGACGGCGCGGTTGAGCTGGCCGGCGGCGACGATGCCGAGCGCGTTGACGGCGAACATGACGCTGAAGAGCTGCGGCGAGGCCCCGTAGATGTCCTGCAGGACGAAGGGCGAGCCGGCGATGTAGGCGAACATCGCGCCGAACGCCAGCCCGCCGGCCAGCGCGTGGCCGATGAAGACACGGTCGCGGGTGAGCCGGGCGAACGTGTGCAGCGTCTCGCGCACGCCGCCGGCGTGGCGCCGCTCGGCGGACAGCGTCTCGGGCAGCCCGGCGGCCGTGGCCGCGAGCAGGGCCAGGCCGATGACCGCGAGCACGACGAAGACGCCGCGCCACGACGTGACCTCGAGCAGCTGCCCGCCGGCGACCGGGGCGAGGACCGGGGCGAGCCCGTTGACGAGCATCAGCAGCGAGAAGTAGCGCGCGGCCGCGACGCCCGAGTGCATGTCGCGGACCACGGCGCGCGCGATGACGATCCCGGCCGCTCCGGCGAAGCCCTGCACGAGGCGCAGCGCCACCAGCGCGAGGATCGACGGGGCCAGCGCGCACAGCAGCGACGCCGCGGCGTACGCGGCGACGCCGATGAGCAGCGGGCGGCGGCGGCCGAACCGGTCGCTCAGCGGGCCGGCGAGCATCTGGCCGAGCGCGAGGCCGGCCAGGCACGCCGTGAGCGTGAGCTGCGCGGCCCACGCGGGGGCGTCGAGCGTGGCCGCCAGGCGGGGGAGGCCCGGCAGGTACATGTCGATCGACAGCGGCCCGAAGGCCGACAGCGATCCGAGGATCAGGACGAGCCGCGCCCGCTCCGCGCGGGTGCTCGGAGCGGGCGCGGTCGTGTCCGGGGGGGTCTGGCGAGCCGCGATCCGGCTCAAGGTCGGTGCGTCAGTCCTCGGGCGTCCAGGCGACGGTCAGCTCGTCGCGCCGGCCGAAGCGGACGAGGTGGCTCCCGACGACCTGCTCGACGCGCTCGCGCTCGGCGGGCGTGGCGGCGACCGCCTGGAGCACGAGGACGCCGTCCTCGGCGCGCAGCTCGCCGCGGCCGAACGCGAAGGGGATCGTCGCGCGGCGCTCGTCGAAGGTCACGTCGAGCTTGTGGCGGAAGTGCTTGGCGACCTGGAGGAGGTACGGCGACGGGCGGTCGGTGACGACCTCGGCGCGGGAGCGCAGCTCGACCGGCGCGGGGACGACCGCGAGCAGGAGCGCGATGCCGGCGGGGTCGCGGACGAGCACGCCGTCCGCGCGCTCGTCGATGTCGGCGCCGGCGGCGCGCAGGCGCCCGCGGGCGGCCTCGAGCTCCGCCGCGTCCTGCACGAGGATCGTCCAGTGGCGCAGGCCCACGGTGCTCTCCGGCGACGGCGCGGGCGGCACGCCGACGCCGCGCCACGTGTTGAAGGCGAGATGGTGGTGGTAGCCGGCGACCGACACGAACACCGCGTTGGCCATCGCGGTCATCGCCTGGAAGCCGATCGTCTCCTCGTAGAAGGCCCGCGCCGCGGCGATGTCGCCGACGTGGAGGTGCAGGTGCCCGACGACGACGCCCGGATCGGCGTGGCGCTGCGGCTCCTCGTCCGCGACGACGCCGAGCAGGCCGTGCAGGTCGAGCGGCTGGGGGGCGCCGATGCTCGTGAGCGGCGGCCACACCTCGCGCGGACGGTCGGCCGCGAGCTCGAGCCCGTTGCCGTCCGGATCGGGCAGGTAGATGGCCTCCGAGATGCCGTGGTCCGACGCGCCCTCGATCGGCGTCCGCGTCACGGCGAGGCGCTGCAGCCCGAGGGCGAGGGCCTCGCGCGAGGGGTACAGGAGCGCGACGTGGTAGAGGCCGGCGTGGCGCCCGGCGCGCCGCGCGGTCTGCTCCTCGGTGAGGACGATCAGGTCCTCGCCGCCGGCGCCCATGGCGGCCACCGGGTCGTCGCGGCGGTGCAGGCGCAGACCGATCGCGTCCTGGTAGAACGCGACCGAGCGATCGAGGTCGGTCACCGTGAGGTGCACCGGCCCGAGCCGCAGCGTGCCGGCGAGCGGGGCGGGCGCCGCCGGGGCGCTCGCGGTCTCGGTCGTGCTCATGCCGGGAGACTGGCCCACGCCGCGCGGCGCCGGAATGGGACAACGTCACGACCGCATGGACTTCCCCTGGACCCGGCGGCGATAGGCCTGGGGCGCCTCGCCGTGGTGGCGCTTGAACGCCCGCGAGAAGTACAGGGGGTCGCGGAACCCGGTGCCGTGACCGACCTGCTGAACGGTCAGGTCGGTGAAGCGCAGCAGCCGCGCGGCCTCGAGCATCACGCGGTCGATGATGAGCTCCTTCGTCGAACGGCCCGTCACGAGCGTCAGCGCCCGCGACAGCGCCGCGGGCGGCACGCCGAGCGCGTGCGCGTAGTGCGCGGCGTCGTGGTGGCGCTCGAAGTCCTGCTCGAGCTGCTCGGCGAAACGCCGGTGCAGCTGGATCTCGGCGTCGTCGGCGTCGCGGCGCTCCGTCCGCGTCGCCTCGTACCAGCGCTCCACCCAGAGCAGCAGCACGGAGACGAGGTGGCGCTCGAGCTCGGCGCTGCGCGCGTCCGGCGGGCGGCCGGCCTCCGCCTCCAGCGCGGCGATGACCGCCTCCAGGCCGGCGATGTCGCCCTCCGGCACCTCCACGGTGTGGCCGCCGCGCCCGGCGAGCAGCCATCCCGGCGTCGCGCGCTGGGCCGCGCCGCCGAGGAGCGCCTCGTCGCCGAAGCGCACGACCGCGCCCTCCATCCGCTCGGCGTGCGAGAAGACGTGGACCTGGCCGCGGCCGATGAGCGTGAGGCTGCGTGGCCGGACGGTCAGCCGGCGGCCGTCGAGCAGGTGCTCGCCGCGCCCCGCGCACACCCACACGAGCTCGTGGTAGTCGTGACGGTGCGGCTCGCGGACGAGCGGGTCGCCGTCGCCGAGCTGCAGGCCGTCGAGCCGCTGGACGTGCACGGTGCCGGCCGCCGCCGGCATGCGGTCGAGCGTCAGCTCGCGCACGGAGCCCGGTGTCGCCGGCACGCGCACTCAGGGCAGCCGGCCCGACCAGCGCAGCGACCCGGCGGCCGCCCCGACCAGCAGCAGGAGACCGCCGATCGCGAAGGCCGCCGTGATCTCCTGCTGGCGGTTGCGGGTGCCGATGCTCGACCCCAGCCGCTGGTAGATGCCGCTCAGCTCGCCGGAGTCCTCCACTGTGTACGCCCGGCCGCGCGACTCCTCGGCGATCTGGCGCAGCGTCGCCGGGTCCGGCGGGACCGGCAGCGGCGAGGCGTAGGGGTACGGGTTCGGGATCGTCGCCCCCGGCGTGCCGAGCGCGACGGTGTAGATCGGCACACGCGCGCGGCCGGCGCGGCGCGCGACCTGCACGGGATCGCGGCCGGTGGTCGTCTTGCCGTCGGAGAGCAGGACGATCGCGGCCGGCGGGCGGTGGCCGTTCTTGCGGTCGCGCGAGATGCCCTCCAGCGCGGCGGCCAGCGCGTCGCCGGTCGCCGTGCTGCCGTCGGCGACGAGCCCGTCGATGATGCGGCGCACGTCGTCGCGGCGGGTGGTCGGCGCCTGGACGGCGTCGGGCGCGTCGGAGTAGGCGACGGCGCCCACGCGCACGGCGCTCGGCACCTTGTCGAGGAAGCGGCGCGCGGCGTCGCGGGCGGCCTCGAGACGGGTGGGGGAGACGTCGGTGGCCATCATCGAGCGCGAGTGGTCGGTGACGAGCACGACCGAGGCCTGCTCGGCCGGCACGGCCACGGTGCGGTGCGGACGCGCGAGGGCGAGGACGAGCGTCGCCAGCGCCGCCAGCGCCAGCGCGGCGGGCACGTGGCGGCGCCACGCGGGCGCCGTGCCAACGACGGCGCGCAGGGTCGACACCGCCGTGAAGCGCACGGCGTAGCGCTGCGCGCGGCGGCGGAACGCCTGCTGGACCAGCAGGATCATGGGGATGAGCGCGAGCCCGAGCAGGGCGATCGGGTCCTGGAAGCTGATCGCCGGCACGAGCGCGCTCATCGCAGCTTCCGCCCCAGCTCGAGCAGCCAGTCGCCGTCCGTGGAGAGCACGACGTGCTCGACGCGCAGGCGGCGCAGCTCCGACGCGACGTGCTCGCGGTCGCGGCGCTCGGCCGCGGCGAAGCGCTCGCGCAGCGCGCGGCGGTTCGAGTCGACCTCGATGCGCTCGCCGGTCTCGGGGTCGATGAGCGCGAGGCGCCCGACCGCGGGCAGCGTGCCCTCGCGCGGGTCGCGGACCTCGACGGCCAGCACCGAGTGGCGCATGCGCAGCGCGCCCATCGCGTTGACCCAGCTTGCGTCACCGCGGAAGTCCGACACCACGACGACGAAGCCGGGCTGCCCGGCGACGCGCCCGACCCGGCCGAGCGCGGCGGCGAGCGCGTCGGGCTCGCTCGCGCCGTCGACGCCGACGCCCTCGGCGAGCGTGCGGCGCAGGGCGATGAGGCCGGGACGGCTGCCGCGCGGCGGCAGGAGCCGCGAGTGGCCGGAGCCGAACGTGACGAGCGCGACGCGGCCCGCGCGCCGGATCGCCAGGCGCCCGATGACGAGCGCCACGCCCTCGGCGATGTCGGACTTCAGCCGCTGCGCGGTGCCGAACGCCATCGACGGCGACACGTCGATGACCATCCAGGTCGTCAGCGTGCGCTCGGGGACGTGGACGCGCACCTGCGGCGCTCCCGTCCGCGCCGTCGCCGCCGCGTCGATCTGGCGCACGTCGTCGCCGATCTGGTAGGCGCGCAGCTGCGCGAGCTCCGTGCCGCTGCCGATGCCCGCCGACCGGCGGTCGCCCGGCAGCAGGCCCGCGGCGCGCCGCGCCACGACGAGGTCGAGGGCCTCGACGATCGCGGGCGGCATCGGGCCCGGGCCCTGCCGCCCGTCCGGGACGCGGAGTGCGCCGCCCTGCGTCACGCGGCGGCGTTCCGGCGCCGCAGGTGATCGGACGGCGGCACCTCGACGGCCGCGAGGACGCGGTCGAGGATGTCGTCGGCGGAGATGCCCTCGCTCAGCGCGTCGTAGGAGAGCACGAGGCGGTGGCGCAGCACGTCGGGGGCGAGGTCGCGGACGTCGGACGCGATGACGTGGCCGCGCCCGCGCAGCAGCGCGAGCGCCCGGGCGGCGTGGATGACGCTGATCGGCCCGCGCGGGCTCGCGCCGTACTCGATGAGCATGCCGAGGTCGGGCAGGCCGTAGCGATCGGGATTGCGCGTCGCGTCGGCGAGCTGGACGGCGTAGGCGATGACGTCGCGGTCGACGAGCACGGAGCGCGAGGTCGCAGCGAAGCGCTCGAGCTCCTGCAGCGACAGCAGCTCGCGGATGTCGGCCGGCTCGGCGAGGCTGCGCCCGACGACGGCGGCCTCCTCGCCGAACGTGGGGTAGTCGACGACGATCTTCAGCAGGAAGCGGTCGACCTGCGCCTCGGGAAGCGGGTAGGTGCCCTCGGACTCGATCGGGTTCTGCGTGGCCATCACGAGGAACGGGTGGGGAACCGGGAACGTCTGGCCGCCGATCGTGACCTGGTGCTCCTGCATGACCTCGAGCAGCGCCGACTGGACCTTCGCCGGCGCGCGGTTGATCTCGTCGGCGAGCAGGAAGTTGCCGAACACGGGGCCGAGCTCGGTGTCGAAGCGCCCCGTGTCCGGGCGGTAGATCCGGGTGCCGACGAGGTCGGAGGGGACGAGGTCGGGCGTGAACTGGATGCGCTTGAACGTGCCGCCGAGGACCTGGGCGAGCGTCTTGACCGTCAGCGTCTTGGCCAGTCCCGGCACGCCCTCGAGGAGGACGTGGCCACCGGCGAGCAGCGCGACGAGCAGGCGCTCGAGCATCGCGTCCTGGCCGACGATCACGCGCTTGATCTCGTGCAGCGCGGCCTCGAGCGCGTCGCGCGCCTCGTCGAAGCGCGCCTGCTGCTGCGCCCGGGCGCTGCCGGCCGGCTCGTCGAACTCGTTCATCCGTTTCCTCTCATCGTGTTCACACCAGCCGCCCGAACCACCCGAGCGACATCCCGGCCCCGGCCAGGAGCAGCACGAGCGCGCCCCCGGCGAAGCTCGCCGTCATCTGGCGCCTGCGCTTCTCGGTGCCGAGCTGCGAGCCCAGGCGCTCGTAGACGCGCTTGAGCTCCGCGGAGTCGATCGCGGCGAAGTGCTCGCCGCCCGAGGCCTGGGCGATCTGCTCGAGGCTCGCGGGGTCCGGCGGCACCCGGCGCGTCTCGGTGCCGCCCGCGCTGCCGGGCCGGGGCACCTGGATCGTCCCCTCGGGCGTCCCGAGGGCGACGGTGTACACCGCGATCCGCGCGCGGCGGGCCTCCTGGGCGGCCTGCACGGGGTCCTTGCCCTTCGTCGACGCGCCGTCGGACAGCAGGACGATGGCGCTCGGCGGCGGCCGGCGGCCGTTGGCCCGCTGCGTCCGCAGGGAGCGCAGGGCCGCGGTGATCGCCTCGCCCGTCGCCGTGCCGCCGCTCGGCGCCAGGCGCGCGAGCGCGGCGAAGATGTCCTCGCGCTCCGGGGTCGGGCTCTGCAGGACGCGCGGCCGGCCGTTGAAGGCCATCACGCCGATGTTGACCCCGCTCGGGACGTCCTCGACGAACCGGCGGGCGGCGCGGCGCGCGGCGACGAGCCGGGAGGGCTTCACGTCGGTCGCCTGCATCGAGCCCGAGACGTCGGTGGCGAGCATGATCGCCGCGCGCTCGACGGGCACGGCGACGGTGCGCTCCGGCTTGGCGGCGGCGACGATCAGGATCGCGATGGCCAGCGCGAAGGCGACCATCGGCGCGTGGCGGCGCCAGCCGGGGCGGCGCGGCGCGACGGACGCCAGGAGCGCCGGGCTGGCGAACGCGGCCGCCGCGCGCTGTCGGCCGCGCTGGGCCCGGACGTACCAGACGACCAGCGCGGGGACGAGCAGCAGCGCGAGGAGCACCAGCGGCGACCCGAAGCTCATCGCCGCGGCCTCACGGTCCCTGCCCCGGGCGCTTGCCGATCTCGACGTCGAGGGTGACCGGCTGGCCGTCGCGGCGCACCTGCACGGTCAGGACGTCGCCGGGCGCCTGGCCATTGACGGCCCGTGACACGTCGGCCGGGTCGTTGACGCCGCGCCCGTTCATGCCGGTGATGACGTCGCCGACCTGCAGGCCGCCGCGCTGCGCCGGGCTGCCGGGGCTCACGCTGCGCACGACGGCGCCGTCGGGGCTCGTCGGCGAGGCCGGACCGGTCGCGACGCCGAGGTACGGGCGCTCGATGGTCTGGCCCCGCTTGAGCCGCGGGACGACCTGACGCACGGTGTTCGACGGGACGGCGAAGCCGATGCCGACGTTGCCGCTCCCGGTCTGCCCCGCGGTGGCGATCTGCGAGTTGACGCCGATCACGCGGCCGCTGGCGTCGAGGAGCGGCCCGCCCGAGTTGCCGGGGTTGATCGGCGCGTCGGTCTGGATGACCTCGTCGATCTGGTAGCCGTTCGGCGCACGGATCTCGCGCCCCAGGCCGGACACGATGCCGGCGGTCGCGGTGCGGTCCAGCCCGAACGGGTTGCCGATGGCGATCGCCTGGTCGCCGACGCGCACGCGGCTGGAGTCGGCGAAGTCCAGCGGCGTCACGTTCGGGGTGTCGGACGCGCCGATCTTCAGGACCGCGAGATCGGAGGACGGGTCCGTCCCGAGGACCTGCGCGGGGACGCTGCGCCCGTTGGGGCCGAAGCGCACCGCCACGGTGCTCGAGGCGCCGACGACGTGGGCATTGCTGACGAGGGTTCCGTCGCGGCCGACGAGGAAGCCCGTGCCCGTGCTCCCGCGCGTGCGCACGGAGACGACCGCGGGGCTGGCGCTCGCGTACACCGCGTTGACGCGGGTCTGGCCCGGGCGCGGCTGGACGCCCCCGCTCTGGGCCCGGCGCCGGTCGTCGCCGCCGCCGTTCAGCAGCCCGCCCGCGATGAACGCGCAGGCCGCGAGGGCGATCACGCCGAGGCCGGCGGTGAGGAGCACCAGGCCGCGCCGGCTGCGCGGCGGCTCGGGCTCCGGGTCGGGGTCCGGGAGACTCCGCAGCGGCGGCACGGGATCGGGCTGGTCGTCGCGGTGCGAGCGCCAGTCGCCGGTCCACAGATGCTTCGGCCTGTTCACGACGCGGCCCCGCGGCGCCCGGCGGCGGGTGGCTGGAGGGCGGGGGTCATGTGGTCTCCAAGGTGTACCCCAGGGTAGGAGCCGATGCGTCAGGAGCCGATAAGGCCCCGGCCCGCGGGCCGGGAGGGCGCGCATGGACGCCCCCGCGGCGCGCGTCGCCGGACGTCGATCACATCCTCGCACCCGTGACGTCCCGCGTGCATGAGAGAGTTCCCGCGCAGAGACCCCCGGACGGAGGACGAGAATGCAGCGGAGGGTGATCGTGGCCCTGCTGGCCGTCGTGGCGCTGGGCGCGGGCGCGCCGGCGGCCATGGCCGACGACGGCGCGCGCTTCGCGGGCGGCGATCGCGACGGCCGCGCGACGGACGTCTACGCGCTGACCGAGGGCGCCGGCGTGTCGGACGGCAACCCCGAGGGCGTCGCGTTCGACCGGCGCTCCGGCCGGTTCTTCGTCTCCAGGGTGGCCACCGGCGCGATCTACCGCGGCGTCCTCGGCGATACGGCGGCGGGCGTCGTGCCGTTCGTTCCCGGCGCGGACCCGGGCCCGGACCCCGGCCGCGCGCTCGCGGCCGGGCTCGCGGTCGCCGGCGGCCGGCTGTACGTGGCGGGCGCGAACACCGGCCAGATCCGGGTCTACGACATCGGCAGCGGCGCGCTCTGGACGACGTTCGACACGACGACGCTGCCGGGCGCCTGCGCGGCCACGTTCATCAACGACCTCGTGGTGACCGGCGACGGCGACGTCTACGCGACCGACTCGTTCTGCCCGCGGATCTACCACGTGGGGCGTCGCGCGGTCGAGCGGCGGACCGGCGCGGTCGAGGCGATCGACGTCGCCGCGGATATCCCGTACGTCTCCACGAACCCCGACGGCAGCCCGGCGTTCAACCTGAACGGCATCGTCGCCCGCGACGACCAGGAGCTGATCGTCGTGCAGTCGGCGACGGGCTCGCTGTTCCGCGTCGACGTCGACGACGACGGGCACGAGCGCCGGATCCAGGAGATCCGGGTGGACGGCGGCCCGCTGACCGGCGGCGACGGCCTGCTGCTCGACCGCGGACGGCTGCTCGTGGTCCAGGGCTCGGTCGCGGGCTTCGACGGCCGCTTCGCCAACGGCGCCGTGACCGTGGTCAGGCTGCGCGACGAGCGCGCCCGCGCGACGGTCGAGTCGCGCTTCGGCGACCCGTCGCTCGCCGGCCCCTCGACGATCGACCGGGCGCGCGACCGCTATCTGGTCGTCAACGCGCACTTCGGCAGCCCGTCCCCCTACACCGTCAGCGCGCTCCCGCGCGGCGGGCGGCGCGACGACGACTGATCCCGGCGACCTGGCAGCATCCCGGCGATGACCGGCTTCGGCGTGGCCAACCTGCCCTACGGCGTCTTCCGCCGCGCCGGCGAGGAGCCACGCGTCGGGGTCCGGTACGGCGACGGGGTGCTGGACCTCGCGGCGCTCGCGGATGACGGGCTGATCGAGGACCCCTCCGGGGCCCTGGCGCAACCCTCGCTCAACGCGTTCATGGCGCAGGGGCCGCGGGCGTGGGCGGCCACGCGCGAACGCCTGCAGCGGCTGCTGTCGGGCGTCGACGCCGAGCCGCGCCTGATCGCGCTCGACGACGTGCAGCTGCTCCTGCCGTTCGCGGTCGCCGACTACGTCGACTTCTGGTCGTCGATCCACCACGCCGCGAACTCGGGGCGGATCTTCCGGCCCGACGGCGACCCGCTGCCGCCGAACTGGCGCCACATGCCGATCGGCTACCACGGGCGCTCGGGGACGGTCGCCGTCAGCGGCACGCCGGTCCGCCGGCCGCACGGTCAGAGCCACGGCAGCGACGGGCCGGTCGTCGGGCCGACGCGCAAGCTCGACGTGGAGCTCGAGCTCGGCTTCGTCGTGGGGACGCCGAGCGCGCTGGGGGAGCCGGTCGCGGTCGAACGCGCCCTCGATCACGTCTTCGGCGTCGTGCTGCTGAACGACTGGAGCGCGCGCGACATGCAGGCGTGGGAGTCGCGACCGCTGGGGCCGTTCACCGGCAAGTCGTTCGCGACCTCGATCTCCGCGTGGGTCGTTCCGATGGCCGCGCTCGAGCCCTTCCGCGTGCCCGGCGACGCCCAGGAGCCCGCGCCCCCCGCGTACCTGCGCGAGGACCCGTGGGCGCTCGACATCGCGCTCGGCATCGAGCTCAACGGGGAGTCCGTGGCCCGCAGCAACGGGCGCCACCTGTACTGGAGCGTCGCGCAGCAGATCGCGCACCTGACCGCCAACGGCGCGAGCCTGCGCACGGGGGACCTGCTCGGCTCGGGCACCATCTCGGGCCCCGAGCGCGAGGAGCGCGGAAGCCTCCTCGAGCTCTCGTGGAACGGCGCCGAGCCTCTGACGCTGCGCGACGGCACGCAGCGGACGTTCCTCGAGGACGGCGACGAGGCCGTCCTGCGCGGGATGGCCGGGACGGGCGACGACGCGGTCGCGCTCGGCGAGGTCCGCGGGCAGGTCGTGGGCTGAGGCGGTGGCGCCGGCCGGCACGATCCGGCGGCTGACCTCGGGGCGCCCGCCGGGCGCCGAGCGCGTTCGCGCGCTGGCGCTCGCGACCGGCATGGTGGCGCCGCGGCGCGCGCGCTCGCCGGCGGAGAGCGCGCTGCTGGCCGACTTCGCGCGCGGACGCCGGCGCGTGATCCAGATCGGCGTGGGCGAGGGCGCCTCGGCGGTCCTGCTGTGCGACGCGCTCGAGCCCGGCACGGAGCTGCACCTCCTCGACGGCTACGGCCGCGGTCCGCACGCCGATCGCGCGCGGACGAGCGAGTGGGCCGCGCGGCGCGTCGTCGCCCGGGCGCTGCGGCGCTCGCCGGGCCCGGCGGTCGAGTGGCACGCGAGCTTCAGCGCCGAGGTGACCGACGGCTGGACGCGACCGGTCGACCTGGTGCTCGTCGACGGCGACGACAGCGAGATCGGCGTCACGACGGACTGGGAGCTGTGGCACGAGTTCGTCGTGGACGGGGGCAGCATCCTCTTCGCCGACGCGCGCGCCTCGCAGCCGGGCGGGCGCGGACTCCCGGGGCCGACCGCCGCGGTCGACCGCCTGTTCCGCGGACCGCGGACGCTGCCGGACTGGGAGATCGCCGCCGAGGTCGACGGCGTGGTGGCCGTGCGCCATGCGCCGCGGGCGGCGTAGGTCGCCCGCCGGCCCGGCCCGGCGCGCCCCGGCGCATGTCATCCTCCCGCCCCGCCATGAGCTGCCGCCTCCTCGCCGTCGCCACCGTCGTCATCGCCCTCGCGGCGTGCGGGTCCGACGGTGGGACCGGCCGCGCCTCCGGGTCGACGCCCGCCCCGGCGCCCACCGCCGCCGCGCCCGCGGCGACGGCGTCGACCGCGCGGGCGACGCCGGCCGCGCGCGCGGCGCAGGCCC
>JAXDHC010000686.1:0-3222 GCA_034664705.1 Solirubrobacteraceae bacterium | reverse complement strand
CGGCCGAGGCCGCCGCGCCCGCGGAGCCGCCCGCGCCTGTGCCGGCCGAGGCCGCCGCGCCCGCGGAGCCGCCCGCGCCTGTGCCGGCCGAGGCAGCCGCGCCCGCGGAGCCGCCCGCGCCCGCCGAGGCCGCCGCGCCTGTGCCGGCCGAGGCGCCTGCCCCCGCCGCGCCCGCGGAGCCCGTCGCCGCGCAGCCCGCACCCCCTGCCACCGAGCAGGTCGGCACGACGCCGCCCGCCCCGGTCGGAGACGCCTTCGCCGGGGCCGACGCCCCGGCCCCCGAGCAGCCGGCCGCGCCGGCCGAGCAGCCGCCCGCGCCCGCCGAACAGCCCACGGCACAGCAGCCGCCCGCGCCCGCCGAGCAGCCGACGGCCGAGCAGCCGCCCGCGCCCGCGACCGAGGACCTCGGGACCGCGCAGCCGGCGACCGCCGAGGGCGCGCCCGCCGCGCCGGGCGGGCAGGCCCCCGCGGCGCCCGAGGCCGCCGGCGCCCCGGCCGGCGCCCCCGCCGAGGGCCAGGGCGCCCAGGCCAAGGGCGGCCGGCGGCGCGAGGGCCAGGGCGCGGAGGGCGGCGGCCAGCAGCGCCGCAAGCGCCCGCGGCGCGACCGCCCGCAGCGCGACCGCCTCCCGCGCCAGCCGCGCGAGAAGGGGCCGCTGCCGTTCCCCGAGCTGCGCGCGGCGGCCGAGTCCATCCGCGACGTGCTCGGCGAGCGCCGCACGCTGCGCGAGGCCTTCTCGCTGTTCGCCGACAAGGAGCGCCAGGACCTGTCGCGGCTCGTGGCCGAGGACGGCGACTGGCGGGTGCGCGCGCGCAACATCGCCGCCGGCTCGCTCGGCGCCGGTCGCCTGGGCAAGGCGATCGCCGCCCAGCAGGTCGCCATGGCCGACATCGAGGACCTCTGGGCGCTCACGCTCTCCAAGGAGGAGGCCGCCGAGCGCCAGGCCTACGTGCGCAACGCCCGCCGCCGCGACGAGGAGCGCGCGCAACGCCAGGCCGACCGCGCGCGCAGCTCCGACCGCGTCTCGCGCGCGGAGCTCGAGAAGGCGCAGGACGGCCGCGTCGGCGCGCAGATCCGGATCGTCGTCGAGGGCGAGCGCCGGTCGCGGCGCAAGAAGGGCGACGAGCCCCCGCCCGAGAAGCCCGGCGGCGGCGGCGTGCTGGACCGGCTCGGCTACTGAGCCGCCGCTACGCCCCGGGAATCCGGCGCCGGCCGCTGAAGCCGGTGTCGAGCCCGTGCCACCAGCCGATGTCCGGCTCGTCGACGAGCCAGCAGAGGTAGACCTCCTCGCCGTCGCGGACGGCGGGGAAGTCGACGAGCCCGCTCATCACGTCGCGGACGACGATGTCGGCCGACTGGAGGTCGGCGATCGCGCGCTGCAGGACGAGGGTCGCCTCGGCGACGGCGCGGCCCGGCCACCCGCCGCCCGCGTCGGGGTCGAGCGCGTCGACGGCCGCACGGGCCTTCTCGCCCGCCAGGACGTCGAGGGCCCCGCGCGCGTCGTGCACGCGCGCGCCGACCCAGGGTCGAAGCTCGCGGGCCTCGTCGAGCGTGTAGTGGCGCTCGTGTCGCATCGGCGCCGAGCCTAGCCGCCCGCCGCGCGCGGGGCGCGGCGGCGGGAGGCCCCAGCTACCCCGGCTAGCTGCCGAGGACCGCCTCGAGCCGGCGCTCGATGGCGGCGCCGACGCGGTCGCGGACGGGGCCCTCCTCGAAGCGCTCGACGAGCGCCTGCAGGAAGCCCTCGATGACGAGACGGTTGGCATCGGGCTCCGGGAGCCCGTGGGAGCGCAGGTAGAAGAGCTGCTCCTTGTCGATCTGGGCGATCGCCGCCGCGTGCGTGCAGCGCACGTCGTTGGCGAGGATCTCCAGGCCGGGGATCGCGTCGGCGTGCGCCTTCTTGGAGAGCAGCAGGTTGCGCGACTCCTGGAAGGCGTCGGTGCGCTGGGCGCCGGGGTCGACCTTGATCATGCCCCGCCACACGGCGCTCGAGCGGTCGGCGAGGATCCCGCGGAAGGCGAGGTCGCTCGTCGTGTCCTCGGCGGCGTGCTCCTGGAGCGTGTCGAAGTCGAGGTGCTGGCGGCCGCGGGACGCGTACGCGCCGGTGACCTTGCCGTGGGCGCCGGGGCCGGCGAGCTGGGTCTCCTGGAAGACCTTGCCGTTGGCCGAGCCGAAGCCGAGCGTGATCCAGTCCAGCGTGGCGTCACGGGCGACCGTCGCGCGCTGCGCGCCGAACACCCACGACGTCTCGGACATGTCCTGGCTGTCGACGAAGCGCAGCCGCGCGTTCTGGCCGACGACGAGCTCGACGACGCCGTTGAGGATGCCCTCGCCGGCGGGGTCGGCGGAGCGCGCTTCGTGCCACACCTCGGCCTGGGCGCCCTCCTCGAGCACGATGAGCGCGCGCCAGTGCAGCGTCGTGCCGGCCTGCTCGTGGATCGTGCTCAGCACGATCGGCGCGTCGACCTCGACGTTGCGAGGGACGTAGACGAACGTGCCGTCGGTCCAGTGCGCGTCGTTGCGCGTCGTGAACGGCGTCTGCTGCGTCACGACGCTGCCGAGATGCGCCTCGACGAGGTCGGGGTAGCGCTCGGCCGCGACGGCCAGCGGCATGATGATCGGGCCCTCGACCGTGTGCTCCTCGTCGCTGGAGAGCACAGCGTCGTCGAACTGGAACAGCGACGGGCCCTCGCCGCCCGGGGCGGGCGGGTAGGCGTCGACGTCGAGCTTGTCGATCGGCGTGAACTCCCAGCCGGCCACGCCGCGGAAGCTCGGCACCTCGATGGCACCGAGGGCGGCGGCGGCGCGCTCACGGCGAGCGGAGAGCCAGGTTGGGGAGGCGGAGGTCGTGGTCATGCAGTCCTAACTCGGAATACCGGGACGATCGGGTGAGATGACGGATGGATCGGCGTCGCTGACAAGGACGCAGCGGGGTGGGACAGGGCGGCAGCCCGGACCACCCCCGAGGACGACGCCTCCAAGCTGATCGTCAACGGCTTCATCGAGCCGATCGTCAAGGAGCTCCCGATGGAGTACGCGGTCGAGATGAACCGCCTCATCGAGCTGCAGATGGAAGGAAGCATCGGCTGACGCTCGCCGCTGCCCTTCGCATTTCCATCTCCGCAACTAGGACTGCATGACCACGACCTCCACTTCCCCCACCTGGCTCACCGCTCGCCGCGAGCGCGCCGCAACGGCCCTGGGCGCCATCGTGGCGCCTAGCTTCC
>JAXDHC010000685.1:0-16015 GCA_034664705.1 Solirubrobacteraceae bacterium | reverse complement strand
CGATCGGGCGATCTCAGCAGACGCGCGGCCGGACCGCGGCGCAATCGACCGTCCGGTGGCGACCCACTAGCCCTTGCCGCCGCCGGGCTCCGCCATCTGACGGTGCATCTTGGCCTTCACGCTGTCGGGCAGGAAGCGGCCCGCGCGCGCCTGCGCCTTCGTCATGGCCGAGTGCGAGACGACGCGCTCCTCGCCCGCCATGAGCGCCTCGAACCCGTCGCGCGCCACGTCGGCGGGGTCGTCCTTCTCGCCGGCGCCGATCTTCGTGTCGAGCATGTCGGCGCGCTCGAAGAACTCGGTGTCCGTCGGGCCCGGCATGAGCGCGGTGACCGTGACACCGGTGTCCTTGAGCTCGTTGCGCAGCGCCAGCGCGAAGGACTGCACGAACGACTTCGAGGCGTTGTAGACGGCCTGGAAGGAGCCCGGCATCGTCGAGGCGATCGACGAGGTGAAGAGCATGCGGCCGCTGTCGCGGGCCACCATGTCGCGGACGACGAGCTTGGCGAGGTGGACGGTGCAGCGGCAGTTGAGGTCGACGAGCGCGAGCTCCTGCTCGAGGTCGGTGTCGGTGGCGAACGCGCCGCCCGCGCCGATGCCGGCGTTGAGGGCGATGGCGTCGACCGGACGGCCGGTCGCGGCGATCCGCCGGTGCAGCTCCTCGACGCCGTCGCCCGTGGCGAGGTCGACCTGCACGGGCTCGACGGTGGCGCCGGAGTCGCCGGCGATCTCGCGCGCGGCGGTCGCGATGGCGTCGTCCTCCGCGGCGGCGATGACGTCGAAGCCGTTGCTCGCGAACTGGCGGGCGAGCTCCAGGCCGATGCCGCTGGAGGCGCCGGTGACGACGGCGAGGGGACGGGTGCTCGGAGATTCCATCCCGCGGCGCTTCCCGGCGCGCCGCGCCCGCGAAACCCGCCCCGTGAAACCGGGCGCGGCTCAGATCAGCTCCACCATCGTCCGCTGCGTCCCGATGACCTGGCGCGTGATCCAGTGCGACCACTCGACGGTCACGGGGAACGTGTCCCCGGCGATCGCGCCCTTGGGTGGGCGCAGGCGCAGGTCGTAGCGCTCGGCCGGGCCGAACACCAGCTCGCTCGTCAGGGCCGACACCGGCGGGCTGGGCCGCACCGAGGTGTCGCGCAGCGGCCGGCCGTCGTGGGCGATGAGCTCGCCCATCAGGTCGCCCTTGGCCCCGCTGCCGAACCGGATCCTCGTCGGGAAGTACGTGGCGTTGTTGACCCGCAGCAGCCCGGGGCGGTCGGGGTCGGCGGTGGCGAGGATCCGCTCGACCGTGTGGACGCCCTCGTTCGCCGGTGCCTGGGCGAGACTGCCGCCGAGCAGGTAGAAGCCCTCGGGCTCGAAGCGGTTCAGGCCCGCGTCGTCGCCGTCGAGGCCGGCGCCGTGGTTCATCGTGTGCCAGCGGGGATCGACCGCCCACGGGACCAGCAGCGTCTCCGCCCGCGGGTCGTAGCCGACCGGATCGTCGATGAACGCGGTGCCGCGGCCGGTCGGCGGGTCGTAGATCATCGGCCCGAACATCCCCAACTGCACGTGCAGGACCGTGTTCACGTGGCAGTGGTAGAAGTACGTGCCGGCCGCGCCCTTGTTGGGGTTGCCGGGCTCGCCCTCGTTCACGATGAACTGGTAGGTGTAGCTGCCCTTCACCTCGAACGAGGTGTGCCCGACGCCGTCGTTGCGCGGGTCCGGCTCGATGCCGTGGTGATGGATCGTGTGCGCCTGCTTGGACGGCTTGAGGAGGACGTGGACGATCTCGCCCTCGTTGGCGCGCGTGAGCGGGGCGGGGAACGAGCGCCCCGACGCGTCGTCCTCGAAGGACCAGATCTCCACCTCGCGGCCGTCCGGGAAGCGCAGGCGGCGGTTGTAGAACTTCCGCTCGAACGTGCGGTCCGGCGTCCGGAGGAACTCGGTCTCGGGGCTGCCCTCCTGGGGCTGGTGGCTGCTGAACTCGACCTGCGAGTGCAGCGCCTCCGGGGGGCAGCCGGCGCCCGTTGCGTGACTCATCGTCGACTCCCTATGGCTTGAGGATCCAGTCGGACACCATGCCGCCGGGGTAGAGCCCCCCGCCGGCCGTCTGCGACATCTCGGCGTGGCAGTGCATCGGGTAGACCCAGTCGCACGCCTGGGCGGCGCGCACCTCGGGCAGGGCGTCCGGCGGCGGCTTGAGGGGCAGCATCACGGCCTTGACGTCGAGCGGGGACATCTCGACGACGTCCTCCCAGTGCTGGAGTCTCAGGTGGCCGTCCACGACGGTGGGCTCGGACCGGCTCAGGCGCGTGTTGCCGACGGCGATCGTCCAGACGTGGTTGCCGTGGAAGTGCGGCTGGTGGACGGCGATCCCGGCGTTGAGCATCCGGATGAGCTGGCCGGTCCCCAGGCTCGGGTCCACGTCGGGGCGGACGTCGCGGATGTCGACCGTGCGCGCGTGGCCCGACGGCTTCGTGTCCTCCTTCGTGCGCCGGTTCTCGGCCTCGTCGGGCGAGGCGGCGACCGAGAAGACGCCCGCGCGGTCGTTGATCGTGAAGTACCGGGGGACGGACGGCGTCTTCGCCGGATCGATCGGCACGCCCATCCGGGCGAGGCGCCCCCAGTCGGGGTCGATGTCGGCGAGCAGCCAGAGCCACTGGCGCTCGAACTCGCCGTCGACGCCGTCGAGCGTCCACGGTGCGTCGGCGGGCACGACGACGAGCGCGCCGTGCAGGCCGAGCACGCGGTTGACCGGCGCGTCCGTGCTGTCGTGGTAGAGGTACGTCCCCGGGCCGGGAGCGGCGAAGTCGACCATCACGGCCTCGCCGGGCGGTAGCGCGACGTCGACGTCCGTCCCCTCGACGGTGAACCGGTGCGGCCCGGCCAGCCGGTTGGTGATCTGCAGCCGGATGGTGCTGCCCGTCTCGGCGACGATCGTGCGCCGGGGGAAGAAGCTGGCCCAGTGCCGGCGGCGGATCACGTGCAGGGCGGGACCGCTGGGGTCGATGCCCGCATCGGCCGGCGTGCCCTCCTCGGGCAGGGCGTCCTCGCCGACCAGCGGGTAGAAGCGGCTCGCGACCGGCCCGCGACCGTCGCTGAGGAAGAGCTGCGGGCCGATGGTGAGGCTCGGCTGCGGGTCGCCGGCCGCCGCCTCCCCGAACCCGCGCATGTAGACCAGCGTGCCGTCGACCATGGCGACGTGGCCGTCGTTCACGAAGAGCTCGAGGCGGTCGGTCGCGACGAGGGCCCGTGCCGGCCGCGAGGAGCGCGCGAGCGTCGCGCCGGCCACGCCGGCGGTCGCGAGGCCGCCCGCGCCGTAGCGGACGAAGGCGCGCCGGGTGACGGCGCCGGACGGCGCCTCGACGGCCGGCTGCGGGACGACGGCATCCGCCACGGGCGGCGCCGCGGCGCCGGCCCGCGTCGCGGCGATGCGTGCGCGGAGGGCCGGCCACGCACGGGCGAGCGCCATCACGACGCCGGCCGCGGGCAGCCCGGCGCCGAGCGCGATGAGCGCGTCGCGGCCGAGGTGCACGCTCGCGGGCAGGCCGTTGGCCTCCTGCGCGTCGAAGAGGAGCGCGTGGACGGGGCTCCCGGCCGCGAGCACGATCGACCCGGCGACCCCGGCGCCCGCCGCGAGCAGGGCCGAGCGCCAGCGCCCGGGCAGACGCTCGTGGCGATCGACGAGGCCCACCGCGAGCGCCGCGCCGAGCCACGCGGCGGCGGCCACGCCCGGCGCGGCGAGCGTGCCGTCGCGGACCCAGTGGATCAGCAGCGCGGGCTCGCCGTGCTCGTGGCCGCCCTCCGCCCGGTGCAGGAGGACGAGCCAGAGGCTCCCGGCGTAGGCGATCGAGGCGCCCAGCGCCGCGGCGATCGCCGGCGGGACGGTCCGGAGGCGGAGCACGTGGTCAGTCCTTTCTCGCGCTGGCCAGCGAGCCGAGCGCGACGGTGAGCGGCCTCGGGCGGCCGAGGTCGTCGAAGACGAGCGTGTAGGTCGAGCGGCGGGCCGGGACGACGAACGCCAGCTCCTGGCGCAGCGTGTGCCCGGCGGCGAGGGCGTCCGGCGGCGGGTTCGGCCGGACGGGCGTGATGGTGGTGCTGCCCAGGCGCAGGCGGAACTGGCCGGGCGAGTAGGGGACGCGGCGGCCGAGGCGGTTGACGATCCGAAGCGAGACGCGCAGCTCGTCGACCCGCTCGTCGGCGGTGTGGTGGCCTCCGGCGAAGGCGGAGTCGCCGAGCCGGCGCACGCGCTCGACGCGGACCGGCCCGAAGCTGGCCCGCGCGTCCCACGCCCCCCGGAAGGGCGGTCGGCCGTCGATCTCGGGGCCATGGGCGGTGAGCGTGCGCGCGCCCATGGCGGCGCCCGCGGCCGCCAGCAGGAGCACCACGGCGAGCACGGCGCGGGCGGTCCGAAGCGGCGGTGGCGCGGTGGCCGCGGCGGTGGGGAGGGGGGCCTGGCGCGGCGAGCGCGTCGCCGCGAGGCGTCTGGACAAGAGCGAGGACCGGGTTGCTGGACTGGCAGGCCATCCTCTGCGACCACGGGCGGTCCCGCAATGCGCACCTGTCGCATGCTCAGTGTCAGCTGACTGACCGAACGGACGCCCGGGCGCGCCGGGAGGCCGGGCCCGGGAGAATCGCGGCATGCCGCGCCGCCGCCGCTCCGTCTTCTCCGGTCCGTCCTACGGGCGCAGCGCGATGTGGCTCGAGCCCGGGATGCGCCGGCGGCGCGGCTGGCGCCGGCTCCCCGGCCGGGCCGCGGCGCTCGTGGCGCTCGTCGTCGCCGCGGGCGCCGTCGGCTACGTGGTGATCGGCGACCGGCCGGGCGACGCGCGCCGGCCGGTGGCGGAGCGGTTTGCCGCGGCCTGGGCGCGCGGCGACCGCGCGGCGATGTGGCGGCTCGTCGATGCCGGGACGCGGCGTGCCTATCCGCTGCGCCGGTTCGGCGCGACCTATCGGGCGGCGGACGCGGCGGCGACCGTCACGGGCGTGCAGGTGGGCCGCGCCGCCGAGCCGCGCGACGGCCGGGTCGCCGTCCCCGTCACCGTGCGCACGCGCACGTTCGGCACGCTGCGCGGCACGGTGGCGCTGCCGATGGCGCAGGCCGGCGACAGCGCGCGGGTGCGCTGGCGCCCGTACCTGCGCCTGCCGGGGCTGCGGCCGGGCGAGAGCGTGCGCCGGCGCATCCTCCGGCGCCCCCGCCGCGCCGCCGTGCTCGCCCCCGACGGCCGCCGGCTGGATCGCGTGCCGGCCGCGGCGGCCGTGGCCAACGGGCTGGAGCGGCGCTTCGCGGCCCGCCTCGGCGGCCGCCCCGGCGCGGAGCTGCGCTTCGGCGACCGCGTCGTCCGCCGGGTCCGCGTGCGCCGCGGGCGCTCGGTGCACGCCACGCTCCGGCCGGGCCTGCAGACCGCTGCCCTCGCCGCCCTCGGCAACCGGGTCGGCGGGGTCGCCGTCCTGCGTCCCCGCGACGGCTCCGTGCTCGCGCTCGCCGGCCTCGCGGTGTCCGCTCCGCAGCCGCCCGGCTCGACGTTCAAGATCATCACCCTCGCGGCGGCGCTGCAGGCCCGCATCGCCCGGCCCTCGAGCACCTATCCGGTGCGCACGTCGGCCACGCTGTCCGGCGTTCGGCTGCGAAACGCCAACGACGAGGCGTGCGGCGGCACGCTCGTCACCGCCTTCGCGGTCTCGTGCAACTCGGTGTTCGCGCCCCTCGGAGCGCGCCTGGGCGCGCGGCGGCTCGTGAGCATGGCCCAGGCCTTCGGCTTCAACGAGGCGCCGCGCGTCCCGTCGGCGAAGCGCAGCCGCATCTCCGCCCCCAGCCGGCTGAAGGACAGCCTCGCGGTCGGCGCCGCCGCGATCGGCCAGGACCGCGACCTGGCGACGCCGCTGGAGATGGCCGGCGTCGCCGCGACGATCGGCAACCGCGGCGTCCGGGCCAAGCCGCGCGTCGCCCGCGCCGACCCGGTCTCGCGCCGCCGCGTCGTGCGCGCGAGCGTGGCCCGGCAGGTGCGCGACATGATGATCGGCGTCGTGCGGGGCGGGACGGGGACCGCCGCGAACATCCCGGGCGTGCAGGTCGCCGGCAAGACCGGCACCGCCGAGCTGCGCCCGACGGCCGGCGGCCCGCCGGATCCCCGCAACACCGACGCCTGGTTCGTCGCCTTCGCCCCCGCGACGAACCCGCGCGTCGCCGTCGCCGTGATGCTCGTGGGCGCCGGCGCGGGCGGCGCCGCCGCGGCCCCGATCGCGCGGCGGGTGCTGCAGGCCGCGCTGTAGGCCGCGACACCGGCCGCTCGGCCTGGCGGTCGCAGCGGCCGGCGGCGGCGCGTCGTCACGGGAGACGGCCTGTGAGCCGCAGGACCCACAGGAGACCTCCGAGGAGCATCAGCGCCCTCCTACAGCGCCGGCGCCGGCAGCGGCTGCGCCGGGGCCGCGGTGATCGGGTCGTCCCCGCCGGCGCCGACCTCGAACTGGACCATCATGCCGTGGTCCTCGTGGACGAGGTTGTGGCAGCGCATCATGTAGCGCCCGCGGCGCATGGCAGGATCTCGGCGCTGACCTGTCGCTGCGTGATGTCGTAGAAGCCGGTCGTCGCATCCGACCTGACCGGCGCGAGCGCCGGCGGAGTGGCGAACTCCATGGTGAACGGCTTGGGCAGCCGGCTGGCGGGAATGCGGTCCGCCAGCGCGAGCTGCGTTCGCGCCGCCCGATTTCGGGCGCAGGACTGGACCACGGCGGCCCCCGCTGGGCGGCCAACGGACAACCGGCTATTCGAACGTTCAGGCGGCGACGACGCGGGGCGTTGCGTCGCCTGAGCCGTGGGCGTAGGGTCGAGGTGCTCCCGGCTCCGCGCGCCATGGGGAGCCGGCGCGCGTCTCGTCCACCGGATGGAGGCTGTCATGCCTTCGAACGCCTGTCGCCGCAGGGTCGCCAGGGCGGCGTGCCTGGTCGCCGGCCTGATCGCGCTCGCCGGGCTCGCGGTCCCGGCGGCGGCCGTCGCGGCGGGTCCCGATCGGCTGACGCGCAGCGTGCCGAGGCTCCGCGCGGCGCTCGACCGGTTCGTGGCCGCGGGCGCGCCGGGCGCCGTGGTGCTCGTCCGGGACGGTGACCGCACGGTCCGGCTCGCAAGGGGGCTCGCCGACCGGGCGCACAGGGCGCCCATGAGGGTGACGGACCGTTTCCGCGTGGGGAGCGTGACCAAGACCTTCGTCGCGACGGTCGTGCTCCAGCTCGCCGGCGAGGGACGCCTGTCGCTCGACGACACGGTGGCGCGATGGCTGCCCGGGCTGGTGCCCAACGGGCAGGCCATCACCGTCCGCCAGCTCCTGAGCCACACGAGCGGCCTGTTCGACTACACGGAGGACCGAGCCGTGCTGGCGCCGTACGTGCGCGGGCATCTCACGGTCGCCCGGGCTCCCCGCACGCTCGTCGCGCGCGGGACGGCGCACCCGCCGCTCTTCGCGCCCGGCGCCAGGTGGTCGTACTCGAACACCGGCTACATCCTCCTCGGCCTCATCGTCGAGGCCGCCGCCGGCGATTCGCTCGAAGGCCAGCTCCAACAGCGGATCCTCGGGCCGCTGGGCCTTCGCCGGACGACGTTCGACCGGTCGCCCCGCATCCGGGGCGACCATGCCCACGGCTACTTCGCGATGGGCACGGGCCCCGCGCGCGACGTCAGCGTCTTCAGCCCCACGTGGGCGTGGGCCGCAGGTGCGATGGTCTCCACAGCCGACGACCTGGCCCGCTTCTACCGCGCGCTGCTGGAGGGGCGTCTGCTGCGTCCGGACCTCCTGGGCGCCATGAAGACGACGGTCGCCATGGGGCCGCCGGGCGAGTCGTACGGGCTGGGCCTGTGGCGGACCAGGAGCATGGGGCTGTCGCCCACCAACAAGCTGGCCTGCGGGTCGGTCTGGGGCCACGACGGCGACTTCCCCGGCTACGTGACCGACGCCTTCGCCAGTGAGGACACCAGGCGCCAGATGGTCGTGCTCGTCAACAGCGACACGCTCCGCCGACCCGCCCAGCGGGCGCTCGTCCGCGTCGGCGACATCGCGGCCTGCGCCTGACGGCGCGCGTCACCGCGACCGCGCGCGGCTCGGGCCGCGAACCGGTACGCGGCGCCGCGTCAGTCGCCGGGCGGGAACTGCTCCAGCACCCACTCGGGGCCGAGCACGGGCCGGCGGTACGACCGGCCGCCGACGGGCACGTAGTCACCGGTCCGCGGGTCCATCGGCAGGCGCCGCTCGACGGGATACCACTCGTTGTGCTCCTCGATGAGCTCGTTGAGCCAGTCGAACCGCCACGCGCGGGCGCGGGCCCGCCAGCGGCGCGCGAACGTCTCGCGGTCGCTGCCGCACTCGTGCTGCAGGGCCCGGTAGGCGCGCTCGAGGCGGCGCTTCTCGCCGGCGATGCCCCGGTCGACGTCGGCCACGCGCTCCATCCAGCGCGGCCGCACGCCGGCCTGCAGGTACGACTCGACCGACCGCGCGCGCTGCACGTGGCTGCGCGGCAGCGGCTTGCCGCGCGGACCGGCCTCGATCAGGCTGCGGTCCACCAGACGTTCGACGTCTGAGCGGCCGTCCCGCTCGGGCGTGTGGTCGTCGTCCTGCACGTCTCCATCACTGTAGGACGCCGGGCGAGGAGGACAGGCAGGACGGAGCGCCCCCAGTCGCCGGATCCGCGCGCGTGCCAGTCGGAGCTCACCCCGCCGTCGGGGAACACGACGATCGCCGCGCGGTCGCCGAGCGCAGCCAGGGCGCGCGCGAACACGGGGTTCGCATTGGACCGGTCGCCGGCGGGCCCGCGTCCGTGGAGGAAGACGAGCAGCCGCCGGCCGCGCGCGCGCCGGGACGGCGGCGGTCTGCGCGAAACGCGCGTGCACGTACCGCGAGGCGACCGTGTAGCCCACGTAGTGCGAGGCGCCGGGCGGGCACCTGTGGCGGACGGTCGGATGCCACCGCTCAACGGTGGCCGCGCGTGCACCCTCGACCACCGCCGGAGCGTCTGCGATGCTCGCGCCCGTCGTCGGAGCCCGGACCGCGTCAAGGAGCCGTTCATGAGCGCCGCATCGCCGAAGCCCTCCGTCCTCGCCGCCCTGACCGCGGTCGCCCTCGCGGCGCTCGCGGCCCTCGCCGGCCCCGCCGCGACCGCGGCGGCGCAGACCACGCCGCGCCCGGCCGCGCAGCCGATCGTCATCGGCCACCGCGGGGCGCCGGCGTACCGGCCGGAGCACACGCTCGCGTCGTACCGCCTCGCGATCCAGATGGGGGCCGACTACATCGAGCCGGACCTCGTCTCCACGAAGGACCACCAGCTCGTCGCGCGCCACGAGAACGACATCACCGGGACGACCGACGTCGCGCTGCACCCCGAGTTCGCCGCCCGCCGGACGACGAAGATCATCGACGGCCAGAGCCACACCGGCTGGTTCACCGAGGACTTCACGCTCGCCGAGCTGCGGACGCTGCGCGCCGTCGAGCGGCTCCCCGACGTCCGGCCGGCGAACACGGCCTTCAACGGCCTGTTCCAGATCCCGACGTTCCAGGAGGTCATCGACCTCGCCCGGCGCAACGGCGTCGGGATCTACCCCGAGACGAAGCACCCGACGTACTTCGACTCGATCGGGCTCTCGCTGGAGGAGCCGCTGATCGCCGCGCTGCGGGCGAACCGGCTTGCGCGCGCGAGCTCGAAGGTCTTCATCCAGTCCTTCGAGGTGAGCAACCTGCGCGAGCTGAACCGCCGCATCGACGTGCCGCTCGTGCAGCTCATCGACGCGAGCGGCCGACCGCCCGACCTCGTGGCGCGCGGGATCGCGCGGACCTACGACGACCTGGTGACCCCGGCCGGCCTGCGGCGGATCGCGACGTACGCCGACGGGATCGGGCCGGACAAGACGCGCATCGTCCCGACCGACGCGAGCGGCCGGCTCGGCGCGCCGACGCCGCTGATCGCCCGCGCGCACCGCGCGGGCCTGATCGTGCACCCGTTCACGTTCCGCCCGGAGAACCAGTTCCTGGCGCTCAACTACCGCCAGGGCGATCTGCGCAGCCCGCAGTACGCCCGCGCGCGCGGCAACGAGCCGGCCGAGCTGCGTCTGTTCTTCCGCCTGGGCGTCGACGGGCTCTTCGCCGACAACGCCGACACGGCGGTGGCCGTGCGCGACGAGCGCATCGGCCGGCGGGCGCCCCCCGCCGGATAGCGACCGGGCGGAGCGACCCGGGACGAGCCGGCCGGGCGCACCGCTGCGACGAGCGCCCGCGCCATAGCCTGCGGCCGATGGAGCCCGTGGAGCTCGTTCCCCCGCCGCCGCACGGCCGCGTGTTCGGGCTGGCCGTGCACGCCGGCCTGGCCGACGTCGCGCCGTCGGGCCGCGCGCGCCTGGACGCCGTCGCGCGATGGCTGCAGGACGCCGCGCTCGCCGACGTCGTCGACGCCGGGCTGCAGGAGGGCGCGTGGGTGCTGCGGCGGATGACCATGCACGTGCGCCGCTTCCCGCGCTTCGGGGCCGGCCTGCGCGTCGCGACGTTCTGCAGCGGCACGGGCCCGATGGTCGCCGAGCGGCGCAGCACCATTCGCGACGGCGATGACGTGCTCGTCGAGACGGTCGCGGCATGGGTGCACGTCGACCCGGCGGGCGGGCGCCCGCTCGCACTGCCCGACGGGTTCGAGGCCGTGTACGGCGCGTCGGCGGACGGCCGCCGGGTCCGCGCGCGCCTGCGCCATGCCGCCGAGCCGCCGGACGGCGCCGCCACGCGGCCGTGGCGGTTTCGCGCCGCCGACCTCGACCTCGCCGGCCACGTCAACAACGCCGTCTACTGGCAGGCGCTCGAGGAGGAGCTCGCCGGCGGTGAGCCGGCCGCGCCCCTGCACGCGGAGGTCGAGCACCGTACCCCGGCCGTCGTCGGCGACGCCACCGTCCACGCGTCCGGCGAGATGCGGTGGATCGTCGATCCCGCCGGGCAGGTGCTCGCCACCATCACGCTCGGCGAGCGGCCCGCCGGGCCGGCGTAGCCCCGTCTCAGCGCTCAGCGGTCGTCCGCCGGCCTCCACGGCTCGCCGACCGCCCAGGCGTGCCACGTCTCCACGTCGATCCACGCGTTGACGCGGCCGCGGTCGCGCTGCGCGTACGGCCGGCCGGTGTAGTGGCGGGCGAGCCGGTCGATCCCGGAGAGGTCGGCGTCGTCCTCGAGCGCGGTGACCCGGCCGCGAAGGCTGACGTGGTGGTACCAGTCGTCCGCTTCGAGGACGGTGAGGGACACCCGGGGGTCCCTGCGGACGTAGTCGAGGCGCGCGCGACCCTCGTCCATGTTCACGAGGACGCGGCCGTCCTCCCACAGGTACCAGGTGGCGACGCTGTGCGGGGCGCCGTCCGGCTTCAGCGTCGCGATGACGGCCGGGTTCGGCTTGCGCAGCAGCTCGTCGAGCTCGGCGGGCAGAGGTGGCTTGGGCATGGTGCGGCGTTCTACCCGCCCGTGGCGCGAACCGCTCGCCCGTGGCCGGCCGGCCGGGCGGTCAGGGAAAGGGCTTCTCCCCGGCGGCGAGCATCTCGACGAACGCGGCGATGCGCCGCGCCCGCGTCTCCGGCCGCTTGGCGTCCTGGATCCGGTAGAGGACGGCGTAGCGGTTGGCGCCCGTGAGCGTCGAGAAGAACTCGCGGGCGGCCTCGTCGGCGTCGAGCGCCTCCTGCAGGTCGTCGGGAACCGCCATCGTCCGCTGGCCGGCGTACGCGGCGTCCCACCGGCCGTCCGCCTTCGCGCGCTCCACCTCGGCCAGGCCGGCGGGGGCCATCTCGCCGCGCTCGATCAGCTCGGTCGCCTTGGCGCAGTTGATCTGCGACCACCGGCTTCGCGGCCTGCGGGGGGTGAAGCGCTGCAGCCAGTGCTCGTCGTCGAACCCCGCCTTCTGCCCGTCGATCCACCCGTGGCAGAGCGCCACCTCGAGGGCCTCCGCGTACGTCACGCTGTCGCGCCCCGAGCCCTTCTTGGCGATCTTCAGCCACACGCCCGGCGCCGTCGCGTGCGACTCCTGAAGCCAGGCCGCCCACGCGTCCCGCGAGGCGAACGGGATCACGGGGAGGTCGTCCTTCGGACTCATGGCCACAGCGTCGCAGCCGGTGCGGCGGTCCGGGCGCCGTCGTAGGCTGCCCGTGGAGGACGGCGATGAGACGGAGCGTGCCAGCGACGGGCATGGCCAAGGTGGCGATCTTCGCCGCCTACTGCGCGGTGACGAACGCAGCCGTCCTGGCCTGGGCGCTGACCGGAACCGGGCCGGTGTGGCCGGTGCTCGCGCTCGTCGTCGTGGCGTCTCTCGTGCTCGGACGGGTCCTGCCCGGGTGGGGCTTCGCCGGGCCGGCCGTCGGCGCGCCGATCTGGCTGGCGGTGATCGCGGACGACCTGTCGTCGGAGGGCGCGGGCCTCGCAGTCGTCGCCCTCGCGTTCTGGGTGCTCGTCGCCGAGGCGGCCGTGCTCGTCGGCGCCTTCTCCGCCGCCTGGTCGTGGACGCGCCGGACTGACGCGGGCTCAGGCGGGCGGCGCCATCGCCCGCAGGCGGGCCCAGACCGCGGAGTGGTCGCTGAGGCGCGCCTTGCGCCAGTCGTGGACGTAGTCGGACTCGACCGGCTCGAGCTGCGGCGAGACGACGATGTGATCCAGGCGGTAGCCGAACCCGCTCGCCATCGCCCACGACCGGTCGCGGCGCTCGTAGCCGTGGAGGGCGCGGAACGCGTCGCTCCACCCGTGCTGCGTGAGCCCGCCCACGAGCAGGCGCTCGGCGCGGTCGTGGCGCTCCCCGAGCCGTTCGATCAGCCGCCCGCGGCGGTCCTGGGCGAACGTGACGATCTCGCCCTCGCGGCTCTCGTACCGCGGCGTGTTGAAGTCGCCGGCGACGATGCGGGCGCGGCCGTCGCCGGCGACGAGCGCCGCGAACAGCCGCTCGAGCGTCTGCACCTTCACCTGCTCGGCCTTCGAGCTGAGCGGCGCGTGGAGCGTGTGCACCTCGGTCTCGACGCCGTCGACGGCCGTCCGCGCGGCGAGGTGGCGCTCCGGCCACGGGAGGTCCAGCGCCGGCAGCGGCACGACCGGGGCGCGGCTCGCGATGAGTACCGCCAGGCGCCGCGAGCCGCGCGGCTCGGCGGCCCAGTCGCTGACCGCGACGTGCAGGCCGAGGGCGCCGAGCGCCTCCTCCCACCTCGCCCGCGTGGTCGGCGTGACCTCCTGGAGGCAGAGCACGTCGAACGGCTGCGCGGACAGCGCGGCGATCTGGCGCTCCTGGTTGGCGCCGACGCGTCCGGCGACGTTCCAGCTCAGCAGGATGGACGTCACGGCCGGGGGATCTACGTGACGGTCGCCGCGGCGCGGCCGCTCGCGGTGGACGTCGTGGCGGCGTCCGCGCCGGCGGTCGCCGCGCGCGCCGCGAGCGCGACCCCGGCGGCGAGCAGCGCCCACGCGAGCGGGTCCTCGAGGAAGGCGGCGTAGACGAGCGTGTGGAAGACCAGCGCCGCGAACGCCGCCGCGACCGCCGCGCGCGCGGGCGACGCCCCGGCGCCGCGCAGGAGCGCGGCGAACGCCGCTGCGAGCAGCGCGGCGTACACCACCAGGCCGGCGGCGCCCTGCTCGGCGGCGACGGTGATCGGGATCGTGTGCGACGCCGACACGTCGCTCGCGCGGGAGAGCCCGCGCAGGCGCCGGTACTCGCGCTCGAAGGCCCCGGCGCCCCAGCCGAGCACCGGCCGCTTCGCGAACAGCTCGGCGCCGCCGCGCACGAGGTCGCTGCGCCCGCTCGTCGCCTCGCGCAGGGACACGTCGTCCGAGGTCGCCGACGACACGGCGCCCGGCGCCGCCGCGACGAGCGCGACGGCGGCGATCGCGGCCAGCGCCGCGGCGCCCGCCACCACGCGGACGTGGCCGCGCAGCGCGGCGAGGACGCCGAGCCCGATCAGCACGGCCCCGAAGCTCGACTGCGAGAGCGTCGTCAGCAGCGCGCCCCAGAGGACGAGCAGCAGCCCGCCGGCGGCGAGGGCGTCGCGCCGGCTGCGCGTCCACGCGACGAGCGCGCCGGCGAAGACGATCACGATGACCAGGAAGCGGCCGTAGACGTTCGGGTCGTAGAAGAGCGAGTTGACGCGGAAGTACGTGTTGTACGTGTTGCTCTCGATCAGCTTGTCGTTCCAGAGCACGCCGCCCAGCGCGTACTCGGCGAAGCCGATCGCGGCGAACACCAGCGCCAGGCCCGCGAAGACGGCCGCGCACGTCGTCACGAGCCGGGCGGTCCAGTCCAGGCGCACCAGCAGCGCGAAGAGCACGGCGAACGGCACGTAGAAGAAGACGAGGTTGCGGACCGCCGGCGACACGTCCGCGGCGTACGCCGCCTGGGCCGCGTAGAGGACGACCGACGCGGCGAGCAGCCACTCGACGGCTCCGGGCCGCCGCTCCTCGGGGAGCGCCGGGCCGCGCAGCCGCGGGACGGCGTACGCGAGCGCGCCGGCGGCGATGACGGCGTAGAGCGGGACGAGCAGGTTCGCCGTCGTGCCGCCGATCGTGAGCGGCAGGCGGAACGGCATCGCGGCGACGGCGGCCACCGCGAGCACGGCGGGGCGCCGGACCAGCAGCGTCGCCGCGGCGGCGACTCCGGCGAGGACGACGAGGACGGCGAGCAGCGCGACGAGCGGACGGTCGCGGACCGGCCGGAACGCGGCGGTGCCCCACACGTCCACGGCGAGCAGCGCCGGGGCGGCCACGAGCGCCGCCGCGATCGCCCACGCGCGCACCCGGGCGGACGGGGCGAGCAGCGCGGCGGCGGCCAGGAGCGCGACGAGGATGGCGCCCGCCCGCTCGGCGCCCGGCGCGCCGGCGGCTAGGGGCATCGGGCGGGGGGGCGGCCGGTCAAGCTCCGCGTGAGTCTACGGTCGGTCTCCGAGGGGCGGCCGCCTCAGGCCGGCGCCGCGCCGGCCTTCGCGCGCCGCGCCGCCTTCACGCGGCCGGTCCCGTCGAGGATCACCTTGCGCAGGCGCACCGCCTCGGGCGTCACCTCGACGCACTCGTCCTCGCGCAGGAACTCGAGCGCCTGGTCGAGCGAGAGCACCCGATGCGGGACCAGGCGGACGAGCACGTCCGCCGTCGAGGAGCGGATGTTCGTCAGGTGCTTCTCGCGGCAGGCGTTGACGTCGAGGTCGTCGGCGCGGGCGTTCTCGCCGACGATCATGCCCTCGTAGACGTCGTCGCCGGGGCCGACGAACATCGTGCCGCGCTCCTGCAGGTTCATCAGGGCGAACTGCGCGGCGACGCCCGTCCGGTCGGCCACGAGCGCGCCCGTCGGGCGGGTGCGCAGCTCGCCCGCCCACGGCTCCCAGCCGTCGAAGACGTGATGCAGCACGCCGGTGCCGCGCGTCTCGGTGAGGAACTCGGTGCGGAAGCCGATCAGCCCGCGGGCGGGGACGCGGTACTCCATGCGGACCCAGCCGGTGCCGTGGTTGACCATCTGCTGGAGCTGGCCCTTGCGCAGCGCGAGCAGCTGCGTGACCACGCCGACGTACTCCTCGGGCACGTCGATCGCCAGGCGCTCGACCGGCTCGTAGGTGGAATCGTCGATCTCGCGGGTGAGCACCTGCGGCTGGCCGACGGTGAGCTCGAAGCCCTCGCGGCGCATGAGCTCGACGAGGATCGCGAGCTGCAGCTCGCCGCGGCCGTGGACCGCCCATGCGTCGGGGCGCTCGGTGTCCTGCACGCGCAGCGAGACGTTGCCCACGAGCTCCTGGTCGAGCCGGTCGCGGACCTGGCGGGCGGTCAGCTTGGAGCCGTCGCGGCCCGCCAGCGGCGAGGTGTTGATGCCGATCGTGACCGACAGCGACGGCTCGTCGACGCGGATGACGGGCAGCGGGCGCGGATCCTCGGCCTCGGCGAGCGTCTCGCCGATGGTGACCTCGGCGATGCCGGCGACGGCGATGATCTCGCCGGGGCCGGCCTCCTCGGCGGGCACGCGGTCCAGCGCCTCGGTGACATAGAGCTCGACGATGTTCGCGCGCGCGATCGTGCCGTCCGCACGG
>JAXDHC010000684.1:0-4202 GCA_034664705.1 Solirubrobacteraceae bacterium | reverse complement strand
GGGGGGGCGCGGGCGCGCCCCGCCCACCGCACCGCGACCGGCTAGTACAGCCGCTCGCTCGCGAGCTTCGCGCCCTCGCTCAGCGCCGCGAACTTCGCCCACACGACGGTCGGGTGGACCTCGGGGGCGAAGCTCGCCCGCGACGAGTAGCCGCAGTCGGCGCCGGCGATCACGTTCTCGCGGCCGACGAGCTTCGCGTACGTCTCGATCCCGTCGGCGATGAGCTCGGGGTGCTCGACGAACGCGGTGGCGTGGCTGAGGAAGCCGGGGATGAGCAGCTTGCCGTCCTCGAGCTTGTTGTCCTCCCAGACGCGCCACTCGTGCTGGTGGCGCGGGTTGGCGACCTCGAACGAGTACGCGCCAGCGTTGACCTTCAGCATGTACGGCACGACGTCCGAGAGCGGCAGGTCGTGCACGCGCGGGCCGTGGTTCAGGCCGTAGCACGTGTGCATGCGCACGCGGTCCTCGGGGATGCCGCGCAGCGCGTGGTTGATGCGCTCGATGTGCGCCTCGGCGGCCTTGTGGCGGTCGGCCTCGGAGAGGGTGTCGTCCGTCAGCATCTCGATGAGCCACGGGTCGTCGAGCTGAACGAGGAAGCCGGCGTCCACGATCGCCAGCCACTCCTCGCGCAGCGCCTCGGCGACCGCCTCGAGGAACTCGTCGTCGGTCTTGTAGTACTCGTTCTCGGCGATGATCGCCGGCGAGGTGGAGGGCAGGAACGCCTCGGCGGCGGGCGTCTCGCCGAGCGCGGCCTCGAGGTTCGCGATGTCCGTGGCGACGGCCTCCTGGCCCTCGTAGGTCACCGGGCCGGTGCAGACGGGGACGCTGAGCGGCGCGACGGCCTGCGAGTACTTGCCGAAGTAGTCCTTGTAGTACTCGGGGAACTCCTTGACCTCGAGCTCCCACGACCGCGGCATCATCGACGTGCCGGGGCGCGCCTCGAGGCCGCCCAGGCGCTTCTCGATGTAGGAGACGAAGCTCACCTTGCTCATCTCGCCGTCGGTCACGATGTCGAGCCCGGCCTCGACCTGGCGGCGCACGACGTCGCGGACGGCCTCGGTGACCTGCGCCTCGTAGGCCTCCTCGTCGTAGGGGCGTCCGTGCTCCTTCTCGCGCATGAGCTCGAGCAGGGGGTGGGGACGGGCGAGGCTCCCGACATGCGTGCTCAGGATCCGGTCGGTACTGCGCTCCACGTGGCTCTCCTGTCTCTGGGTTCAGTCCTTCGGGCGGACCGGGGTCCGCATGGTGGCGAGCATGCGCTCCATCGGCGACGAGCCGGCGGCCCTCACGGCGCCCCGGCGCTTCGCGCTCCACACAGTCTCAGGCCGCGCCTGCAGGAGAAACGCTCCTCGCACGACCATCGACTCTCTCCTCCTTCTTCGACCCGCGAGGGTGCATCGATCGATGACGGCGGCGTCCCGGCGCCCGCGGGGCCCGCCCGCCTCTCCGCGCACGGAGCAGCGCCGGGCCGCTCGCCCGGCGGGACCTGCGTCCGAACGTGGCAGGCTAGGCGCGCGAACCGAGACCGAGCAAGCCTCGGATCTGTCTGGATCTTGACTTCTTCGGTCTGACTGAGGGGCGGGCTGGCGTCTAGGTTTTCCGGCCCACAGGGTCGGCCGAGGAGGAACGCGACGTGAGCCGGGCAGCAGGTTTCATCGAGGCTGAAGGCTTCGTGCCGATCTTCGACGCGATCGACGCGATGGTGAAGGGCACCGACGTGACCGTCGAGGGCACCGTGCGGCTCGGCGGCGGCATCGTCGCGGTCGCTGTGACGGCCGACCTGGCCACCGTCGAGGAGGCGATCGAGATCGGCGAGGAGACCGCGCGGGCGGTGTCCGGCTCGCCGGTGAAGTCGATCATCTTCGCGAGCCCGAGCGCGCCGGTCGCGGCGATCGCGGCCAACCCGTCCCTCCTCCAGGGCTAGGAGCACCAGATGGCGAACGATCGAGCGATCGGCCTCATCGAGACGCGCGGCATCGTCGCGCTCACGGCCGGCATCGAGGCGATGATGAAGACGGCCGACGTGCAGTGCGTGTCCGTCGAGAAGGTCGGGAGCGGGTACCTCGCCGCCGCGGTCCAGGGCTCGGTCGCCGACGTGCGCCAGGCCATGGACTCGGCGACGGCCGCGGTGCGCCAGTACGGCGACCTGCGCGCGGCGCAGATGTACGCGCGCCCGCACGAGGTGTCCGCGGGCCTGCTCGACAACGGCACGCGCGAGGAGCTCTCCGGCAACGGCGCCGGCCCCGGGTCGTCGCGCGGCGCGCTGCAGACCGGCTGATGATCGTCGCCGAGGTCCTGGGGCGCCTCTGGAACGACCGCCAGATCGGCGACCTCGAGGGACGCCGGCTGGTCGTCGTGCGCGAGCTCGGCTCCGAGGCGTCCATCGCCGCCGTCGACCTCATCGACGTGGCCGCGGGCGACACGGTCCTCGTGGCCGGCGACGAGGCCGCGCGCGCCGCGGCCGGCGCGCCGGGGATCGACGCCGCCGTGGTCGCGCGCGTCCGGGGCGCCGACGTGCTGCCCGGGCGCCCGGTCGCCGAGGCGGAGGCGTCGTCGTGAGCGGGCGCCCCGACGACTGCGAGACCTGCCGCGTGCACACGCCGGGCGGGCGCCCGCCGCTGCCCGACGCGGACCCGTCGGGGTGGGCGAGCCGCAAGCGCCAGAGCGTGCGCCGCGCGGCGTCGATGCGCGCGGTCGACGCCGGGCTGTCGCGCCCCGCGGTGCTGCTGCTCGACATGGGCGGCGTCGTGATCCCGACCCTGTTCGAGTCCGTCGCGCTGCCGAACTGGCCGAAGGGCCCGCTGGTCGAGGAGGAGCTCTACGCGCGCGTCGAGGCGGGCGAGCTCGACGAGCGCCACTACTGGATGCGCCACGCGGCCATGCGCGGCGACGACGTCGACATCGCGTCGCTGTGGCGCGCCTGCTCGTACGTGCGCGACGAGCTGCGATCGGCGATGACGCGCCTCGTCGGCCGGGTGCGGATCGTCGCGTTCACGAACGACATGCGCCACTGGTTCGGCAACGACTGGGAGCGCAAGTTCCCCGAGATGGCGCTCTTCGACGCGATCGTCGAGGCCCGCCAGATCGGTCCGGCCAAGCCGCACCCCGACGCCTACCGCCTCGCGGCGAACGCCATCGGCGAGCGCCCCGAGCGCTGCCTGTTCGTCGACGACCTGCCCGTGAACATCGACGGGGCGCGGGCCGTCGGCATGCCGGCGCGCTACTTCGACCCGCGCGACCCGGCGAAGTCGATGCAGCAGGTGCTGTCGGACCTCGGGCTGGCCGACGAGCCGTCGGCCGCGCGGCGGACCTTCGCCGTGCCGACGCGCGGATCGCTGTGACCGACGGCGGTCACGACGCGCGGCGCGGCGCGGTGCTCATCGGCGACCTCGTGCAGCGCGTGCGCGCGTTCGTCGCCGAGCACGGCGCGACGTACGAGGAGTACCGGGCGGCGAAGCAGTGGCTGATCGAGGTCGGCGAGGCCGGCGAGTGGCCGCTGTTCCTCGACGTCTTCGTCGAGTCGGCCGTCGAGGAGCGGGCCTACGCCGCGCGGCCTGGATCGCCGGGCGCGATCGAGGGGCCCTACTACCTGCCGGACGCGCCGCTGCTCCAGCCGCCCTTCCGGCTGCCGTGCCGCGACGACGAGCCCGGCGAGGCGCTCGTGCTGAGCGGGCGCGTCACGTCGGCCGGCGGCGGGCCGCTGGCGGGCGCGCTCCTCGACGTGTGGCAGGCCGACGCCGAGGGGCGCTACTCGGGCTTCTCCTCCGAGGTGCCCGACGGCAACCTGCGCGGCCGGGTGACGGCCGGCGACGACGGCCGTTACGAGGTGCGCACGGTGCGCCCGGCGCCGTACACGATTCCCCACGACGGGCCGACCGGGCGCCTCATCGCCGCGGCGGGGTGGCATCCCTGGCGCCCGGCGCACATCCACCTGAAGGTCTCCGCCGACGGCCACGAGCTGCTGACGACGCAGCTGACGCTCGCCGACAGCGAGTGGGTCGACGACGACGTCGCCCGCGCGGTGAAGGAGCCGCTGATCGTCCGTCCGCAGCGCCGCGACGGCGTGCTGCGCATCGAGCACGACTTCGTACTCGCCGATCTGGGGAGCGAGGCGGTGGCGCCGTCGCGGACGGCCGGGGCGGTCGCCGTGGCGGCGCCGGCGCCCGGACGGCCGACCGCCGTGGCGGCGCCCGGCGAGCCCG
>JAXDHC010000683.1:0-3006 GCA_034664705.1 Solirubrobacteraceae bacterium | reverse complement strand
GGTGCTCATGTCGGCCACCCTGCCGGCCCGTCTCGGCGAGCCGTCGCGCGCGCTCATCGTCGCCCGCCGAACGGGGCGCCCGCGCGAGCACCTGCCGACCGTCGTGGGCACGATCGTCTCGCAGACGCTGCTGAACGTCGTGGCGCTCATCGTGCTCGGGGTCGTCATGTTCTCGACGGTCAGCGTCTTCAGCGAGCGGCACAAGGCGCTGGTCTTCTTCGCCATCGCCCCGATCGCGATCCTGATCGCGGTGCTCGTCGCGCCCGCGCTGCTGCGCGGCGGGGTCCCGGCCCGCCACGGACTGTTCGGCGCGAGCTCGCGCCGCGTCCAGCACTGGATGCGCCGGATCCGCAGCGCCGCCATGCAGGTCCGCCAGGGCGTGCGCGTGTTCCGCACGCCGCGCCTCGGCCTCGCCGCGACGGTCCTGCAGCTCAGCGCCTGGGGGATCCAGTGGCTCTCCTGCTACGCGCTGCTCGCCGCGCTCGGGCTCGACGACCTCGGCGGTCTGGGCGCGGCGGCTGCGGTGCTGTTCGCCGTGAACGTGACCGCCGTCCTGCCGGCGACGCCGTCGAACCTCGGCGTCTTCCAGGCGGCGTGCGTCGCCGTGCTCACCAGCTACGGCGTCGGGTACGCGGACGCGCTGGCCTACGGGATCATCCTGCAGGCCGTCGAGATCGCCACGGCGGTCGTCATGGGCGCGCCGGCGCTCCTGCGCGAGGGCATGACGTGGCGCGACGTGCGGCTGCGCGCGATGCACGCCAGCCCGGTCGAGCTGGCCCCGCTGCCGAGCTCGCACCGCGGCCGCGGCGAGGCCCGCGCGGAGGCGTAGGCCCCGGCGGCGCGCGATGGCCGCCGACCGCTCCGGCGCGCGCTGGCTCGTGGACGGCATGAACGTCATCGGCTCCCGCCCGGACGGCTGGTGGCGCGACCGCCGCGCGGCGATGCGCCGCCTGACGGCCGACCTGGAGGCGCTCGCGCAGGCCACGGGGGAGCCGGTCACCGTCGTCTTCGACGGCGCCGCGCACGAGATCCCCGCCGGGCGCGTCGACGTGCGCTTCGCCTCGCGCCGCGGCCCGGACGCCGCCGACGAGGACATCGCCGCCCTCGCGGAGGCCGACGACGACGCCGCCGGCCTGCGCGTCGTCACCTCGGACGGCGCCCTCTCCGACCGGGTGAGGGCGGCGGGTGCGGAGGTCGTCGGCGCCGGCGCCTTCCGCCGCCGGCTGGACGAGCTGGGCGCGGGCTGAGGGCCGCGGAGGACGCCGGGCGCTCAGGGCGCGGCGTGTGCGGTTCGGGCGCGGCGCGGTCCGGGGCATCGAGGGGATTGCGTCCGCCGCTGGCGAGGGACGAGGCGAGCCAGGTGGCCCGACTCGGGGCCGTTGGCCGGTCGGTTCGAGCCCCCGGATGTTGGTTTTCAGCGTCTGTCCATGCCGTCGGCCGGGGGATGCGAGAGCGTTGAGCACATGCCGCATCCGATGGACGATCACTGCTCCTCGATGCTCGCCGCGCCGACGAGGTGCGCGCGCCGGGACCGTCGCACGCGGGCCCTGCACGAGCTCGCCGAGCGCCGCCGCTCGCTGGCGGCCGCGATGGCGGTGGCCGCGACGCGCCCCGAGGACGTCGACGTCATCGACCTCGCCGACCGGGCGATGGCCGCGCACGCCGCCGCAACCGCGGTCGCGGTGCTCGACGCGCCCGACGACCGCTGAGCCCGCGGGCGCCGGCCGCTCAGACCGTCGCTTCGGCCGGCTCGACGTCGGGCAGGCCGGCGGTGAGGTTCGCCGGGTCCTTGTCGCTGCCGGCGATGACCTCGTCGCGCGCCTGGCGCTCGGTCTTCGGCAGGGAGCCCGACTTCATGCCGAAGTACACGGCCTGCGGGTGGTGGGCGATGATCGCCACCGTCGACTGCTCCGGCTCGACGGCGTAGCCGCCGCTCAGGCGCATGCCGAGCGCGGGCGCGTCGAGCAGGCGGAAGACCTTCTCGTGCTCGGACTGCTCGGGGCAGGCGGGGTAGCCCCAGGACCAGCGGCGGCCCTGGTCGAGCGGGATCCCGAGGTCGCGGCGGACCGTCGAGTGCAGCCACTCCGCCATGCCCTCGGCGGTCTGCACGCCGAGGCCGTGGACGAACAGCTGCTCGGCGAACTCGGCGTCGCGCTCGAGCTGGGCCATGAGCTCGGTGACCTGGTCGCCGGCGGTGACCGCCTGGAGCGCGATCACGTCGAGCTCGCCGCTGTCCTTGGGCTTGTAGAAGTCGGCGATGCAGATGCGGTCGTGCTTGGGCTGGCGGGGGAAGACGAGGCGCTCGAGCACCGTCTCGCGGTCCTCCGGATCGAGGACGACGACCTCGTTGCCCTCGCCGTAGCAGGGGAAGTAGCCGAGCACCGCGCGCGGGCGCAGGTAGTCGGCCTCGCGCCACATGCGCTCCAGGCGCGGGCGGAAGTCCTCGCCGATGAGCTTCTCCCACGCCTCGCCCTTCACGCCGCGCCCGCCCCAGTGGAGCTTGAAGAGCACGTGCGTGTCGAGATGGTGGTAGACGGCGTCCATGTCGACCTCGACCTCGCGCCGCCCCCACCACGGGGGCGTGGGCACGTCGTGGTCGGTGCGCGCGGCCGAGCGCACGGACGCGTCCGTGGTGTCGCCCAGCTCCGGCTCGGGCCCCTTCTCGCGCAGCCGGACGGCGGCCTCGCGCGTCTTGGCGATGAGCGCCGCGCGCGTCTCGCCGTCGACGATCTCGTCCATCTTGCCCAGGCCCTCGAAGGCGTCCTTGCAGTAGAAGACGCCGCCCTCGTAGAGGGTGTCGTTCTCGCGGCCGTGCGGATACAGCGCGCGCAGGCCGAAGTCGCGGTTGATCGCGGCGCCGCCGATGAGCACGGGGAAGCTCAGGCCCTGCTCGTGCAGCTCCTGCACGCACATCGGCATCTGCTTCGACGTCGAGACGAGCAGCGCGCTCAGGCCGATGGCCGACGCCTCGTGCTCCTTGGCGGCCTCGATGATCGTCTGGATCGG
>JAXDHC010000682.1:0-5073 GCA_034664705.1 Solirubrobacteraceae bacterium | reverse complement strand
GTCGGCGTTCGCGCCCATCGTGATGCCCCAGGAGGCGAGCTCGCCGAACTGGGCCGCCGTCCCGCTGTCGCTCGACAGCGCGCCGACGAGGCCGCTGTTCTTCGCCAGGAACGCCGGATCGCGCTTGCACTGCGGGCACGTCGGGACGGCGTCGTTGCGCAGCCCGGCCATGGCGTCGAGCAGGAACGGCGACCAGAAGATCATCGCCGCCTTGCCGGCGAAGTACGTCTCGCGGGTGGCGTCGACGTCCTGGAAGCCGCTCGGCGAGTAACGCCGCGCGAGCTCCACGTAGTACCGGAACGCCGCCTCGCAGCGCGGCGACGTGAGCCGGATGCGGCCCTGGTCGTCGACGACCTGGCAGCCCTCGGCGAGCGCGACGTGCTCGAAGGTCTGGGCCGTGAAGGCCTGGCCCGGCGCGGTCGCCAGCGTGATGCCGGCCCGCTCGCCCGGCCGGTTCAGCCGCTTCGCCGCGCGCCGGATGTCCTCGAGCGTCCGCGGCGGCTGGAGGCCGGCCTGGCGGAACAGGTCCTTGCGATAGATCAGCAGCTGCCCCCAGCCGTCGCTCGGCACGGCCGCGGGCCGCCCGTCGCGGCTGACGAGGCTCAGGGCGGTCTGGCTGAAGGTCTGGTCGCCCAGGCGCCCGATGACGTCGCCCGCGGCCGTCGTGTCGAGCAGCCCCTCGGCGGCGTAGGCGTGGACGCTGGCGAGCGGCAGCTGGATGGCGTCCGGCAGCGTGCCGTCGGCCTTGGCGCCGCTGACCGCCCCGGCGATGTCGTCCTCGCCGATCCCGCGCAGATCGACCTTGACGCCGGTCCTGCGCGTGAAGTCGGCGAGGTTCGCGCGCGTCGCGCTGACCCGTGCGGGCTCGGACTCGAGGATCCAGACGCTGATCGTGCGGTCGCTGCGCTCGACCTCGCCGGCCGTGTCGCGGGTACTGCCGCCGCACCCGGCCGCGACGAGCGCAGCGGCGAGCAGCGCCGGGCCGAATCGGCGCAGGCGCAGCACGACCGGACGTCTCCGGCTGACCCCCATGGGCCGATTCTCTCGGGTCGCGCGGCGCCATGCGCGATATTTCGACGCCCGGCGCGTTCGCGGCCACCGATCTCACGACATCGCCGCCCCCTGCGTCCCATCCGAAGACCCCTCGGAGAAAGGACGTGGACCGATGACCCGTGCCCTCACCGCGACGGCTGCTCGCACCTCGCTGCCGGAGCGCGTCGACGACCTCGCGTGGGACGCGCTGCGCGAGCAGCTCGACGCGCGCGGCCACGCCGTCACCCCGCCGCTGCTCGGCGACGCCGAGTGCGACGAGCTCTCGGACCTCTTCGACGCCGGCCGGTTCCGGTCGACGATCGACATGGCCCGCCACCGCTTCGGCGACGGCCGCTACCGCTACTTCGACCATCCGCTGCCCGAGCCGATCGCCGCGCTGCGCGGCGCGTTCTACCGGCACCTGGCCCCCATCGCCAACGACTGGTCGAGCCTCCTCGGCGGCCCGCGCGACGAGTTCCCCCCGGCGCACGAGGAGCTGCTGGCCCGCTGCCGCGAGGCCGGCCAGCTGCGGCCCACGCCGCTGATCCTCCGCTACGGCGAGGGCGACTGGAACGCCCTGCACCAGGACCTCTACGGCGACGTCGCCTTCCCGTTCCAGGTCCTGACCGTGCTGTCGGAGCCATCCGTGGACTACGAGGGCGGCGAGTTCGTCCTGCTCGAGCAGCGCCCGCGGGCCCAGAGCCGCGCCCACGTCGTCCGGTCGCCGCGCGGCGCGTTCGTGATCTTCCCGACCCGCCACCGCCCCCAGCGCGGCGCGCGCGGCCACCACAAGGTCGGTCTGCGCCACGGCGTGAGCACGATCACGACCGGGCGGCGGACCGCGCTCGGGATCATCTTCCACGACGCCCGCTGATCTCACGTCCGGCCGCCCGCGGGCGTCCATTCACCATGAGCCACTGGACCATCTACGAGAGCCCGCTCGGGCCGCTCACCCTCCGCGGCGGCCCCGGCGGCCTCACCGCCCTGGACTTCCCCGGCCACGGCGCCCCACTCGACGAGGCCCGCCGCGCCCCGGCGGCGTTCGCCGAGGCGTCGCACCAGCTCGACGCGTACTTCGCCGGACGCCGGCAGCGCTTCGAGCTGGCGCTCGACCTCGGCGGCACGCCGTTCCAGCGCGCCGTCTGGGAGCGGCTTCTGGCGATCCCCTACGCCGGCACGGTCTCCTACTCCGCGCTCGCGCGGGCCATGGGCCGCCCCGACCGCGTCCGCGCCGTCGCCGCGGCCGTCGGGCGCACCCCGGTCCCGATCATCGTGCCGTGCCACCGCGCCGTCGCGATCGACGGCGCGCTGACCGGCTACCGCGGCGGCCTGCAGCGCAAGCAGGCGCTGCTCGACCTCGAGCGCCACGGCGCGGCGGGCCTGGAGCCGCCGCCGGTGTGGGCCGGCAAGCAGCTCGCGCTGGTGTGAGTCGCCCCTCAGCCGGCGGTCGCGGCGGCCGCCGCCCCGGCGTCCTCCGCGAGGCCGCGCACGACGAAGGCGGCGAAGAGCAGCAGTCCCGGCTCGAGCGCGCCGGGGTCGTCGACGGTCACCCTGACCGGCCGCCGGCCCCAGCCCTTGCCGTCCAGGAGCGCCAGCTCGCGCTCGCCGTCGGCCAGCGCATAGCGCTCGCGCCAGCGACTCGCCGGGCGCAGCGCGAGCTCGCGCTCGCGCCACCGGATCGGGCCGCCGCGGCGCATGCCGGCGGCGTGGAATTCGCCGACCGGGGTCCCGGCCGCGTCGGAGGCCTCGATGACCCGTCGCCAGGAGCCGCGCCGCCGGATCTCCCAGGTCGCCCCGTCGGCCTCGGCCGTCGCGGCGCGAGACGCCCAGCCCCGCAGGCGCAGCGTCCCGACGCCCTCCAGCGCATAGAGGCGACGGTCACCTGGGGTGCGCGTCAGCTCGAGGTCGCCCATCGCCGGCGACGGTAGCCGACGACGAGCCGCGGTGACACGCATCGAACTCGCCGACGCCGGGGGCGCCGGCGGTCGTGGCGGCGCGGGTGGGCAACGGTCACGCCGGCGGCGGCACCGAGGCCGATGGTCGAGCGGCGTTGCGTGATGACCCGCACACAGCGCCCGCGCCGATCGGCCGATGCGAGGACCATGACCTACATCGCCTCCCTCGTGCGCGTCGCTCGTCAGCAGCGTCGCCGCTGCCGCTGAGAAGCGCCGGCAGCACCGACAAGTCGGGCCGCTGACCGGCCCGCCGCTCCGCGCCCACGGGCGCGCGTGAGCGCCGCGACCGCAGCCGCTCGCCGCACCCCCCGGGGACGCGGCGGCGAGCTGCCTCAGAGACCCCCGCCGGTGCGGCTCGACGCAACCAGGACCTCGCGCCGGACCGCCCGCGCGTCGCGCACGGTCACGCGGTCGTCGCGGGTCGCTCCGGACCGTCGCGCTCGGTCCTGCCGACCGAGCCGGTCACCTGGCGCCGCTGGCGCGCGGTGCGCAGGTCGATGCCGGTGAGGACGCCGGCCAGGGCGAGGGCCATCGCCCCCAGCGCCACGCCGCCGAGGTCGTCGACGACGTAGTGCCAGCCGAGATGGATCGTGCCGGCGACCGTCACCGCGAACCAGATCCAGAGGGCGATCTTCAGCCGTCGTCCGAGCCCCAGGAGATGGGCCGCCACTGCGGCGGTGAAGCTCATCGAGATGTGGAGCGAGGCGAACGCCGCGATGGCCTGCGGCGTCGCGTTCGCCGGGTCGCGGAGGAAGTCCACGCGCTGCTCGAGCAGCACGGCCTGCAGATGGGTCACCTCGGAGCGCGGCAGGTCGGCGAACGCGGCCGGGTCGGCGTAGATCGGCCCGAGCGACGGCAGGAGGAAGTAGCTCGCGGCGCCCAGCACCCAGTTGATCGACTGCGCGGTCGTGTAGTACAGGCCCGCCTGCAGGTCCCGGGAGAAGACGAGGGCGAGGCCGATGGTCAGCGGCAGGAAGACGATGAAGGCCACGTACGCCGTCGAGAGGACGTGCGTCGAGACGCTCGTGCCCAGCAGCGTGTGCAGCAGCGCGGCGGGATCGGTTCCGCCGAACAGACCGCGATCGACGTCGGCGAGCTGGCGGTCGAAGAGCTCGCCGGGTCGCAGCAGCGGGACCACGCTCTTGAGGTTGCGGTACGCCATGTAGCTCAGGTAGAAGCTGACCAGAGCGCCAGCCACCGCGACCCCGCGCTCCAGCGTCCAGCGCTCGCGCCGGACGCGCCGCATCGACGCCCGCGACGGCGGGAACCTTCCCTGCCGCGCGGCCGCACGGAGCACGATGTCGAGGCCCACGAGCATCACGACCCCGAAGCCCACGAGCGCGAGATACAGCGCGGCGACGTGATCGGGATCGCGCAGCGGCAGGCCCACGGCGTCCGTCGCCAGCACCCCCGCGACGACGATGACCGCGGCCACCAGCGGCCCGGCCATCGCGCCGCGCCAGCGGCCGAACCTTGTCCGTGCGCGCGACGGCGGCGTCACGCCGGTACGGGGTTCGGCGCGGGCACTCGTCGCGCGGTGCGCAGGTCGAAGCCCGTCACGGCGCGGGCGAGCACGACCGCCATCGCCCCGAGGACGAGGCCCCCGACGTCGTCGACGACGTAGTGCCACCCCAGGTGGATCGTGGCGGCGATGGTCAGGGCGAGCATGACCCACGCCGCGACGCGCACGCGCCGCCCGAGCCCCAGGAGATGGGCCGCGAGGGCGCCGGTGAAGAAGATCGAGACGTGGAGCGAGGCAAAGGCGGCGATGCTCTGCGCCGTGCCGGGCGCCGCCGGGTCGCTGAGGAACTGGAGGCGCTGGTCGAGCAGGAGGTCCTGCAACTGGGTGACGCCGGAGCCCGGCAGGTTCGCGAAGACGCTGGGGTCGGCGTAGACGGGGCCCAGCGAGGGCACGAGGAAGTACGACGCCGCGCCCAGCAGCCAGTTGATCGACTGGGCGGTCGCGTAGAAGAGGCCGGCCTGCAGGTTCGGGGAGAAGACGAGGGCGAAGGCGAGCGTCCCCGGGATGAAGACGAAGAACAGCATGTACGCGGCCGAGAGGACGTGCGTCGCCATCCCGGTGCCC
>JAXDHC010000681.1:0-5005 GCA_034664705.1 Solirubrobacteraceae bacterium | reverse complement strand
GAGCGCTACGCGTTCCTGCGCTGGGGCCAGGACGCGTTCGACAACTTCGCCGTCGTGCCGCCCGACACCGGCATCGTGCACCAGGTCAACCTCGAGTACCTCGCGCGCGTCGTCTTCGTCGACGAGGGAGACGGATCCCACCCGCCCCTGGCGTACCCCGACACCCTCGTCGGCACCGACTCGCACACGACGATGATCAACGGCCTCGGCGTGCTCGGCTGGGGCGTGGGCGGCATCGAGGCGGAGGCCGCGATGCTCGGCCAGCCGATGTCGATGCTCATCCCGCAGGTCCTCGGCTTCAAGCTCAAGGGCGCCCTCCCCGAGGGGGCCACGGCGACCGACCTCGTGCTCACCGTCACCGAGCTGCTGCGCAAGAAGGGCGTCGTCGGCAAGTTCGTCGAGTTCTACGGGGCCGGCGTCTCCGCCCTTCCGCTCGCCGACCGGGCGACGATCGGCAACATGAGCCCCGAGTTCGGCTCGACGTGCGCGATCTTCCCGATCGACGCCGAGACGCTGCGCTACCTCGAGTTCTCCGGGCGCCCGAAGGAGCTCATCCAGCTCGTCGAGGCCTACGCCAAGGAGCAGGGCCTCTGGCACGACGAGAGCAGCGAGGAGCCCACGTACTCCGACACCGTCGAGCTCGACCTCGGCGACGTGGTGCCGTCGCTGGCGGGCCCGAAGCGCCCGCAGGACCGCGTGTCGCTGTCCGCGGCCAAGGAGAGCTTCCGCGGCGCGCTCGGCGAGCTGCTCGGCGAGGACGAGGGCCAGCAGATCGCCGACCTCCACGACGAGGCCATCGCGGAGACGTTCCCCGCGTCTGACCCGCCCGCGAACGGCGCGCCCGGCCACGAGGAGGACCCGAGCGCGCCGGTGCCCGCGTCGGCGATCGCCGCCGGGGCGATGGTCGCCGAGCGGTCCTCGACTGCGGTCGGCGTCTCGCTGAACGACGACGACTTCAAGCTCGACCACGGCCACGTCGTGATCGCCGCGATCACCTCGTGCACGAACACGTCCAACCCGTCCGTCATGGTCGCCGCCGGCCTGCTCGCCCGCAACGCGGTCGCGCGGGGGCTGCAGAGCCAGCCGTGGGTGAAGACGTCGCTCGCGCCGGGCTCGAAGGTCGTGACCGAGTACCTGAAGCGCGCGGGGCTCGACGAGCCGCTCGACCAGCTCGGGTTCAACCTCGTCGGCTACGGCTGCACGACGTGCATCGGCAACTCCGGCCCGCTGCCCGACGAGGTCTCGGCGGCGGTCAACGAGGCCGACCTCGCCGTCGTGTCGGTGCTGAGCGGCAACCGCAACTTCGAGGGGCGCATCAACCCCGACGTGAAGATGAACTACCTCGCCTCGCCGCCGCTCGTCGTCGCGTACGCGCTGGCGGGCACCATGGACATCGACCTCGTCGAGGACCCGCTCGGCACGGACGCCGAGGGCAACGAGGTCCGCCTGCGCGACCTGTGGCCGTCCGAGCAGGAGGTGGCCGAGACGGTCGAGTACGCCGTCCAGTCCGACATGTTCCGCGCCAGCTACGGCGAGGTCTTCGAGGGCGACGAGCGCTGGAACGGACTGGAGATCCCGACCGGCGACCGCTTCGCCTGGGACGACGAGTCCACGTACGTCGCGCAGCCGCCGTACTTCGAGGGCATGCCGCCCGAGCCCGAGGCGATCGAGGACATCCAGGGAGCGCGGGTCCTCGCCAAGCTCGGCGACAGCGTGACGACCGACCACATCTCGCCCGCCGGCTCGATCAAGAAGGAGAGCCCGGCCGGTCGGTACCTCATGGAGCGCGGCGTCCAGCCGAAGGAGTTCAACTCCTACGGCTCGCGGCGCGGCCACCACGAGGTGATGATGCGCGGCACGTTCGCCAACATCCGCCTGCGCAACCTGCTCGCGCCGGGCACAGAGGGCGGCGTCACCCGCCACCTGCCCGACGGCGAGGAGATGTCGATCTACGACGCGGCCATGAGGTACGCCGAGGCCGGCGTGCCGCTGGTCGTGCTCGGCGGAAAGGAGTACGGGTCGGGGTCGTCGCGCGACTGGGCGGCGAAGGGCACGAACCTGCTCGGCGTGCGGGCGGTCATCGCGGAGAGCTTCGAGCGCATCCACCGCTCGAACCTCGTCGGGATGGGGGTCGTGCCGCTGCAGTTCCCCGAGGGCGAGAACGCCGAGTCGCTCGGCCTCACCGGCGAGGAGGAGTTCGAGATCACCGGGCTCGCCGAGCCGCTCAACGCGGGCGAGGCGCCGCCGCGCGAGGTCGCGGTCAAGGCCGGCGACATCGAGTTCCAGGCGCGCGTGCGCATCGACACGCCCAAGGAGGCGGAGTACTTCCGCCACGGCGGCATCCTGCAGTACGTGCTGCGCCAGCTGCTGGCCACCGACTGACCGGCGCAGGCCCGTGCACCCGCGCGCAGCGGGGCACGGGCCGTCGCGCGGAGGTCCGCTAGGCTGCGCCGCCCATGCAGATCCGCGCCGCCGTCCTCGAGGAATTCGGCGCGCCGCTGGCCGTCCAGACCATCGACCTCGAGGCCCCCAAGGCCGGCGAGGTGCTGGTCCGCCTGGAGGCCACCGGCGTGTGCCACACCGACATGTACACCGCCAGCGGGGCCGACCCGTCGGGGTACGCCCCGACGGTGCTCGGGCACGAGGGCGCGGGGATCGTTGAGGCCGTGGGCGCGGGCGTGGAGAGCGTCAAGCCCGGCGACCGGGTGGTCACGCTCTTCTCGCCGCAGTGCCGCGAGTGCATCCACTGCGTGTCGACGAAGACGAACATCTGCCTCGCCATCCGCGACCAGCAGAACCAGGGCCACATGCCCGACGGGACGACGCGCCTGTCGCGCGACGGCGAGCCGATCCGCCACTTCATGGGCACCTCGGCGTTCGCCGAGGCGACCGTCCTGCCGGAGATCGCCGTGGCCAAGGTCGACCCGGCGGCCGAGCCGGACATCGTCTGCACGCTGGCCTGCGGGGCGACGACGGGCATCGGCGCCGCCCTGTACGTCGCCAAGGTCGAGGCCGGCTCGACGTGTGTCGTCTTCGGCGCCGGCCTCGTCGGCCTCGGCGCCGTCGAGGGCTGCCGGCTCGCCGGCGCCGAGCGCATCATCGACCACGACCTCTCCGAGGAGCGCCACGCGCAGGCACGCGACCACGGCGCCACCGAGACGTTCACCGGCGGCCCCGACGCGGTCGACCGGGTGCTCGAGATGACGGGCGGCTTCGGCGCCGACTACACCTTCGAGGCGACCGGCAACGTGAAGGTCATGCGCCAGGCTGTCGAGTCCGCGCGGATGGGCTGGGGCCTGTGCACGGTCACCGGCGTCGCCGGCAAGGGCGAGGTCCTCGAGGTCGTCCCGCGCTACCTCATCACCGGCCGGCGGATCGCCGGCGCGTCGTTCGGCGGCGCGAAGGGCCGCGACCGCGTCCCCGAGCTCGCCAAGGCCTACCTCGACGGCAAGATCGACCTCGGCAGCTTCATCTCGCACCGCATGCCGCTGGACGGGGTCAACGACGCCTTCGAGCTCATGGAGCGCCAGGACGGCGTCCGCAGCGTCCTGACCTTCAGCTGAGGCGCGGCGCTCAGCGGGCGGCCGACGAGCCCGTCCGCGGCGCCTGGCCGCGCACGGCGAGCCGGATCGCGTCGAACAGCTCGTCGATGTCGCGCGCCTTCTCGACGACGCCGCACGCGCCGGCCTCGCGCGCGCGGGCGTCGAGGTCGCCGTCGGGGTCGGCGGTGTAGATCACGACCTGCGGCGCCTGCGCCTCGGCCCGCAGGCTCGTGCAGATGCAGAGGCCGTCCTCGTCGCCGAGCCGGCGGTCCAGCACCACGACGTCGGGCCGCGTGCGGGGCAGGATCTGCTGCATCTGCTCGCCGTCGGCGGCGACGCCGACGCACAGGAACCCCGGCTCGCTCCGGAGGACCGCCTCCAGCCCCGCCCGGAGGACGGGGTGGTCATCGACCACGAGGACGCGAATCATCGGGCGCGGATCGTCCCACGCCCTTCGGTCGGTCACGGTACGGGTAGCCCCCGAACGCCTCATGCGGCCGGGGGCCGCCCTGGTGACGGCGTGCCGTCGGGGGGTGCGATCCGGCGCGCCGTCATGTCCAGCGTAGCCTCAGCGCGGGGCCCGAGCCGACCCGCGACGTCGGTTGCCGCGGGCCGGCTCGGTGAGGAGGAGGGGACGGGGCGGAGAAGCTGTGCTCCGGGTGCGGCGGCGCTAGGCCGGCAGCAGCGGCCCGCGGAACGGCTCGGTTCCGGTGGCGAGCGTGACCCGAAGCGACGTGTGGGCCGCGAGGTAGGCGAGCTCCCGGTCGATGTCGCCGACGCCGTTGCTGCCGGCGAGCGGGGCGATCGCCACCGTGCTCAGGACGCCGAGGGCCTGGCCCGTGGCGTTCAGGAACGCGCTGCCCGAGTCGCCGGGGATGCCCGGCGTCGCGGTGTAGACCTGGTGCGACCAGCCGTTGCCGTCGTCGCCGAGGCTCGTGCCCTCCTTCGGGCTCAGCGCGGCGACGCCCGCGCGCAGCAGCGAGTTGCCGTAGCTCAGGACCTTGTCGCCGGTCTGCGTTCCGTCGGCGTCGATCCCGGTCGGACCGCCCCAGAACGGGATCGACGGGTTGACGTTGCCCGCGTCGGCCGGGTCGATGCGCACGAGGGCGAGGTCGTTGTAGGCGCAGGCGTCGGGGTCGGTCTCGCCCGCGGCCTGCATGGCCAGCCACGAGTTGTAGACCATCGTCCCGGGCCGGCTCGCGCCACTGATCTCGACCGGCGTGCCGACCGGGAGCGACCCGGAGTCACAGCCGTCGGTGTCGGTCGCCGCCCCCGTGCCCGAGCAGTGCGCGGCCTGGCCGATGTACACGTCCGTCGCGTCGTGGAAGACGAAGTTCGCCGTGCACTGCGCCCCCTCGGTGCGCGTCTGCACCCCCGGGTGGACCGTCGCGCCGTCCGCCGGCGCCCAGGTCGGGGCGGCGGCGGCCGGCGCCGCCCCCAGCGCGGCGGCGGGGAGCGCGGGG
>JAXDHC010000680.1:0-4906 GCA_034664705.1 Solirubrobacteraceae bacterium | reverse complement strand
GCGCTTCAAGGACCTGCCCGGCGTGGTCTACGCCGCCGGCGTGCGACACGCCTACAACGTCGCGAAGTCGTTCCAGGACGCGGGCATGAAGGCCAAGGGCGTGTCGGGCGAGACGCCCAAGCGCGAGCTCACCCGCATCCTCGCCGCCTACGAGCGCGGCGAGATCGACGTGCTCGTGAACGCGCAGCTGCTGGCCGAGGGCTGGAACTCGCCGCGCGCGACCGTCTGCATGCACCTGGCGCCGACGGCGTCGAAGCGCATCTACCAGCAGCGCGTGGGCCGCGTGACGCGCCGCCATCCCGGCAAGGAGGCGGGCATCGTCGTCGACTTCGTCCACCCGGCGACGACGAACGACGACCCCGTCGTGACGCTGCACTCGCTTCTCGATCGCGACGTCTACCGCGGCGGCGCGATCGTCGTCGGCCCCGTACGCCGCGGCCGCGGCCGGCGCGTGCGCGTCGAGCGCCGGGTGATCCCGGTGACGGCCGACGAGGACCGCCGGCACGAGGTCTTCGAGCGCGAGCTCTGGCGGATCGCCGTCGAGTTCCTGGACTACGGCGAGCAGCACATGTGGGCCGCGCTCGCCGGCGCCCGCGTGGCGCCGAGCGGCTGGCGCCGGGCGCGCGCGATGCTGCACTTCGACCGCACGGGCGAGCTCAAGCGCCGCTTCCTGCTCACCGCGGTCGAGCGCAACAAGAACCCGCAGCTGCGCCTGCGCGCGCTGCAGGAGATCGCCGCCGCGAAGGACGCCGAGGCGTTCGACCTCTCGATCGACATCATCGGCACGTGGACGCGCGAGGAGCGCCGCGAGGGCACGAAGATCATGCTCCAGGCGCTCGCCGAGAAGCGCATCGGCCGCCGCGACCAGGCCAACGCGTGGATCTGGCGCCTGGCCGAGTACACGCGCGACGTGCACGAGGAGTACGCCGTCCAGCGCTGGCCGGAGACGAAGCGGCTCCTCGGCCTGCTCGTGAACTCCAGCGGGGGCGCGCACGCCCGCAACGCCCGCCGCCTCGTGCACTCGGCGCGCAAGCACGACCGGCGCCTGAGCGCCGCCCTGCTCGCCGCCGCCGTCGCGCACTCGCCCGAGGCCGAGGAGGTCCTGCGCGGCGCGCGCACGCGCATGGCGCGCAAGCCGAGCGCCCTGTCGCGCGAGCTCCTGCGCAACTTCCCCAAGGGGAAGGGCCGCCGCACGCGGCGCCGGCGGAAGAAGGGCGCCGAGCCCGAGCTCACGGCCGCCGGGAACCCGACGCTGACGGCGGCGGCCGCGGTCGAAGCCGCGGCGGCGAGCGCCGACGGCGCGGAGGCATCCGAGGACGGGCGCGAGGCGACCGAGGTCGTCGCGGGCGACGGCGTGCGGGAGCGGGAGGCGCCGAGGACGCGCCGCCGTCGCGGCCGCCGGTCGGAGCCGCAGGCCGACGAGGCCGGCACGGACGGCGAGAACGCCGACGGCGGCGAGCCGTCCGACGCGGAGGCCGAGGCGCCCCGGCCGCGGCGCCGCCGCACGCGCAGGAGCGAGCCCGCGGCCGCGGAGAGCGCGGTCGTCGAGGCGCAGGGCGAGGAGACCGAGCCGGCGCAGGAGGCCGAGCAGAACGAGGAGGCCCCCAAGCCGCGCCGCCGGCGCACGCGCAAGGCCGAGCCCGCGAGCGCGGACGCCGCCGCGGCCGTGGTCGCCGAGGCGGCCGAGACGCCGGCCGACGCCGCCGAGGAGGCCCCCAGGCCCAACCCGCGCCGCCGGCGCACGCGCAACGCCGACCCGGACGCCAAGCCGGCCGTGGCGCCCGCGGTTGCCGCCGAGGCCGAGCCGCCCGCGGTCGCCGCCGACGAGGAGGAGGCCCCCAAGCCCAAGCCGCGCCGCCGGCGGACGCTCAAGCCCGATCCCGCGAGCGAGGACGGCGCCGCCGCGGACGCCGCCGTGACGCCCCCCGAGGCCGCCGCCGAGGAGGCCCCCAAGCCGCGCCGGCGCACCCGCAAGACCGAGCCCACCGGTGACGAGCCGGCGGACGCGGAGGACGCGCCGCGGCGGCGGCGGACCACCCGCGCGAAGGCCGCCGCCGACCCGTCGTCCAACGGCGAGTCCGTGGCCGAGCCGCCCGCGGCCGACGCCGACGGCGAGCCCGCGCCCAAGCGCCCGGCGCGTCGTCGCAGTCCGAAGAAGACAGCCCCCGACGGCGCTCCGCCGGCGGGCGCCGAAGCCGCCTGAGGAACGGGTTCCACCCGGCATCCCCGTCGGGATGGCGATGCGCCACAAGTCGGGGTATCCGCACCTTGCTTGTGCGGGAACTACCTACGAAGCTGCGCAGAACCACCCTCCTAGCCTGATCGAGGCGCCCCTAATGTCAGGACCCTGACATCGAGTGTGCGTTTTCAAAAGGGGGTAAGGACCGTTGGCTTCCACCGGTTCAGGAGCGACGGTCGAGCCACGGGGGACGACCAGGCGCTCTTTCATCAAGATCGGCGCGGCAAGTGCTGCCGCCTTCGGGGCCTACGGGCTCATCGCCTGGGCGCCGCGCGCCGAGGGTCGTCAGTACACCATCGACCTCTTCATCACGGAGGGCGAGAAGATGATGGTCGACGGGCGCACCGTGTTCGTGCGGACGTTCGCTCCCGCACGTGACACCGTCTCGATGCCCGGGCCGCTCATGCTCGTCGCCGAGAACGACGAGCTGAACATCACGATCACGAACACGATCTCCACGCCGCACGGCTTCGCCATCGACGGCATCGTCGACAGCGGCCCGATCGAGCCCGGCGAGTCGAAGACGCTCACCTTCGCGGCGCCGCCGGCCGGCACCTACCTCTACCAGGACCCGGTGAACGTCCCGTTCAACCGCCTCCTCGGTCTCCACGGCGCGCTCGTGACCATGCCCGCCGACGGCTCGCTGACGCCGTACCCGGGGGGCCCGACGTACGTGCGCCAGTGGGTCTGGGTCACCGAGAACGTCGACTCCGTGTGGTGCGAGCGCGCTCGCCGCGGCGGCACGACGACGCTCGACGAGATCGTCCCCGACTACTTCCTCATCAACGGCCGCTCCGGCGTGGACTCGGTCCACGACCCGGCGATCTCGATCCACGGCAAGCTCGGCGAGCCCGCGCTCGTGCGCATCCTCAACGCCGGCGTCGCGACGCACGCCATGCACTTCCACGGCAACCACCTCCAGGTGCTCTGCCACAACGGGAAGCGCGCGCCGTACCCGATGAACAAGGACACGATCATGATGCCGGGCGGCTCCACGAAGGACGCGATCCTGCCGTTCAAGCCGCCGCCGGACATCTGGCCGCCCATCGAGGAGTGGGGCGACGAGCTCACGCTCAGCTACCCGATGCACTGCCACGCCGAGATGTCGCAGACCGCCGCCGGCGGCCTGTACCCGAACGGAATGCTCGCCCACTGGGAGATCGACAAGTAGCCATGGCCTCCACCTCTCCGACATCTCCCATGCCGTACGTCTGCGACCTGCCCGGGTGGGGCGCGGACGGCCGTTCCAGCGGCGCCGCGCAGCAGGCGGTCATCGAGACCGCGACGACGGTCAACGCGGACGGCCGCGACGTCGCCAAGCTCGCCGCGGCCGTGAAGTTCGGCACCGAGGGCTGGCCGCAGAACAGCCCCGAGACGCCGCACAAGGTCAAGCCCGACATCGAGTTCTTCCGCAAGGTGTACGGCAACGGCAAGCTGCGGACCTACGACGGCACCGTGCTCAACCACTGGGGCTTCGAGGACGAGCGCGGCACGCAGACGATCCCGTCGCCGCTGATGCGCGTCCGCGAGGGCCAGATCGTGCACGTGACGCTGAAGTCCACGAAGGGCCCGCACACGATCCACCACCACGGGATCGAGCCGGACTCGTTCAACGACGGCGTCGGCCACACGTCGTTCGACGTGGGCAGCCAGTACACGTACCAGTGGCGCGCCACCGAGGCCGGCACGTTCTTCTACCACTGCCACGTGAACACCCCGCTGCACGTGCAGCTCGGCCTGTTCGGCGGCCTGATCGTCGATCCGGAGACCGGCCCCGGCACGCTCTTCAAGGGCGGCCCGGTGTACGACCACGAGCGCTTCTGGGTCGGCATGGCGATGGACCCGACGTGGGCGAACCTCGACCACCACGCCGGCGTGCAGGGCGAGGACGTCGGCCTGAACCGGCTCCAGCCGAAGTACTTCTTCATCAGCGGCAAGGGCGGCGAGGAGTCCCTCGAGGACGACGACGTCGCGGTGCGCGCGAAGACCGGCGAGACGATCCTCATGCGCCTGCTCAACGCGAACTACCACCCGCAGCGCTGGACGTGGGACGTCCCGGTCGAGTGCGTGTGCTCGGACGGCCGGCCGTTCGGCTACGGCTACGACATTCGCGAGATCACGATGGCGCCGGCGGAGCGCTACGACATGGTCTTCAGCCCGCGCAAGCCCGGCGTCTACCGGGTCAAGTGCGAGACGCTGCACTGGATCACCGGCAAGGTCCTCGGCTACGCCGAGACGCTGATCACGGTGCGCGGCGACGCCCTGCCGGATCCCGAGCCGGCGCCGGGCGAGCCCAGCCCGCCGCCCGACTACGGCTACGGCACGCCGGCGCAGCCGGTCGACCCGTACGCGCAGGCCGTGCCGCAGCCGGCCCCCGCGGCCGCGCCGGCCCCCGCGCCCGCTCAGGCGCCGGTGCCGAAGACGGCGTCGGTGCGCGGCAAGAAGGTCACGTCCAAGGCCAAGCCCAAGCGCAAGCTGACGCTCAAGGAGCGGCTCAAGCTGAAGGCCGATGCCAAGGCGCGGGCGCGCGCGAAGGCACGGGCGAAGGCGCGCGCCAAGGCCGAGGCCAAGGCGAAGGCGAAAGCCAAGAAGGCCGCGCGGACGCTCAAGCGTCCGAACGGGAAGGCCAAGTAGGGCCGTCCACGCAGGGCAGCGGGCGCCGATCCT
>JAXDHC010000679.1:0-14666 GCA_034664705.1 Solirubrobacteraceae bacterium | reverse complement strand
TCCTCGCGTGCGACCTCGTCGTCGCCGCCGAGGACGCCACGTTCGGGCTCTCCGAGATGCGCGTCGGCGTGATCCCGGGCGCGGGCGCGGCGGTCCGGCTCACGCGGTGGGTCGGGCGCGCCCACGCCAAGGAGATCCTCATGACCGGGGACTCGCTGAGCGCCGAGCACGCCCACCGGATCGGGCTCGTGAACCGCCTGGTGCCCGCCGCCGAGGTGCAGGCCGTCGCGCGCGAGCTCGCCGGCACGCTCGCGGCGCGCAGCCCGCTCGCGCTCGCGGCGGCCAAGCGCGCGGTGAACATCGGCAGCGAGATGCCGCTCCCCCAGGGGATGGCCTACGCGCTCCAGGAGTTCGCCCTGCTCTTCGCATCCGACGACCAGAAGGAAGGCATGTCCGCCTTCCTCGAGAAGCGGCCCGCGCGCTTCACCGGGACCTGACCATGAAGGAGACCCCATGATCGCCGAGCTCGACCTCACCCCCGAGGCGCGGATGCTCAAGGAGACGGCCCGCGACTTCACCGACCGGGTCATCGCGCCCAACGCGCAGGAGCTCTGGGAGTCAGAGCAGTTCCCCTACGAGATCCTCGCCCAGCTGCGCGACCTCGGCTACATGGGGATCATGGCGCCGGAGGAGTACGGCGGCGGCGCCGTCGACACGGTGACGTACGCCGCGGTGCTCGAGGAGTTCGCGCGGGGCGACATCACGATCGCGCTGACGCTGCAGGTCCACGTCCTCGTGACGGACATCTACGAGAAGTTCGCCACCGAGGCGCAGAAGGCCGAGTGGATGCCGCGCCTGGCGAGCGGCGAGATCCTCGCGGCGATCGCGATGACCGAGCCGGGCGCCGGCTCGGACCTGCGCTCGGCGACGACCACGGCCGAGCTGCGCGGCGGCTCGTGGGTGCTCAACGGCTCCAAGACGTTCATCACGAACGCCGGCACCGACATCAGCGACGGGTGCGTCGTCCTGGCCAAGACCGGGGCCGACGAGTTCAGCACCTTCATCGTCCCGAACGACACGCCCGGCTTCGTCCGCGGCAAGAAGCTGCGCAAGCTCGGCTGGCGCGCGATGGACACCCGCGAGCTGTTCTTCGAGAACTGCGAGATCCCCGAGGAGAACCTCCTGGGCGAGCGCGGCCGGGGGCTGCGCGTCGTGCTGACCGGCATGGACCTCGGGCGCATCGCGTTCGGCGTCTGCAGCACGGGCATGGCGCAGGCCTGCCTCGACCACGCCCTCGCGTACGCCAACGAGCGCGTGCAGTTCCGCCGGCCGCTGTCGAGCTTCCAGGCGATCCAGTTCAAGCTCGCCGACATGGCCACGAAGATCGCCACGGCGCGCGCGATCTCGTTCGAGGCCGCGCGGCGGCGCGACGCGGGGCTTCCGGCCGAGGTCATCGCCTCGATGGCGAAGCTGCACGCGAGCCGGGTGTGCGTGGAGGCCGCCGACGAGGCGTTCCAGATCTTCGGCGGCTATGGCTTCACGCTCGACTACCCGATCGCGCGCCTGTACGCCGACGCGAAGATGATGGAGATCGGCGAGGGCTCGAACGAGATCCAGCGGATCTACATCGCCCGGGCGCTCGGCTGCGCGGACGGCGGCGAGCGCGCGAGCCGCAACGGCGCGGCCGCGGCGGCGGCCGGCGGCGCGTCCTAGGCGGCCGCGGCGGTGGACGTCGTCGTCCCCAAGATCGGCCTGACCGTCGAGCAGGCCGAGGTGCTCGCGTGGCACCGGGCGGTCGGCGATCCGGTGGCGGCGGGCGACGCGCTCGTCGACCTCGCCGCCGACAAGACCGACGTCGAGATCGAGGCGCCGGGCGACGGCGTGCTGGTCGAGATCCTCGCCGCGGCCGGGGCGGTCGTGGCGCCCGGCGCCGTGCTCGGCCGGATCGGCGCGAGCGTCGCCGGCGGGGCGCCGAGCGCCACCGTCGCCCCGGCGACCGACCCGCCGGTGCCGGACGACGACCCGCCCGAGGACGCCAACGGCGCCGCGCCGCCGAGCTCGCCGGTCGCCCGGCGGGCGGCCGAGCGCCTCGGCGTCAACCTCGCCGCCCTGGCCGGGACCGGCCGCGGCGGCCGCGTGGTCAAGGCCGACGTGGAACGCGCCGCCGGCGCCGCCGGCGACCGCATCCCCCTGCACCGGCCCCGGTCCTCGCCGGCCGCACGCCGGCTCGCGCGCGAGCTCGGCGTGGAGCTCGCCGCGGTCGCCGGCACCGGGCCGGAGGGCCGGATCGTCGAGGCGGACGTCCGCCGTGGCGCGCTCGAGGAGCCGGCCGCCCCGGCGGTCCCTGCGGAGCGCCTCGAGGAGGTCCGCTGGACCGCGGCGCGCCGGGTGACGGCGCGCCGGATGGCGGAGAGCGTGCGGACCGGCGCGCCGGGCACGCTGCACCGCCGCGCCGACGCCGACGCCGCGCTGGCGACCGCCGCGAGCCTGAAGGCCGCGGGCGTGCCGGCGACGTTCACGCACGTGCTCCTGCGCTGCGTCGCGGCCGCGCTCGGCGAGCACCCGGCCCTCAACGCGGTCTGGGACGGGGAGCGCCTCATGCGCTCGCGCGAGGTCGACATCGGCCTGGCCGTCGACGTGGACGACCAGCTGCTCGTTCCCGTCGTCCGCGACGCCGGCGCGCTCTCCACCGCCGACCTGGCGCGGATCGCCGGGGGGCTCGTCGCCCGCTGCCGCTCGGGCACCGCGTCCGCCGACGACCTCCGCGGCGCGACCTTCAGCGTGTCGAACCTCGGCATGCTCGGCGTCGAGCAGTTCACGCCGATCGTCAATCCGCCGCAGGTGGCCATCCTCGGCGTCGGGGCGATCGCGCGCGAGCTCGTCCCCAGCGACGACGGGTTCGCCGTCCGGCGCCGCTGCCACCTCAGCCTGACCTTCGACCACCGGGCCGTCGACGGGGCGCCGGCCGCGCGCTTCCTGGACGCGCTCGTGACGGGCCTGCAGGGCTCCGGGCCCGCGGGCTGACGCCCGCGACCGCGGCGGCCGAAGCCCTTCCAGCGGTTCATTCCGGCGGGTATCTTGGGACCGATGGCGCGGGCGCAGAGACCGGCACGGACGTACGACCCGGAGGGCACGCGCGACGCGCTGGTGCTCGCGGCCGTGCGCCTGTTCGGGCGCGACGGCTTCCACGGCACCTCGGTGAAGCAGCTCGTCGATGCCGCCGAGCTGACCAAGGGCGCGTTCTACCACCACTTCGAGTCCAAGGAGGACATCCTCCACGTCATCCACGACGAGTTCCTGAACTCCCATCTGGAGCGTCAGGAGCTCATCATGAGCCGCTTCGACGGCGCCCACGAGCGGCTGTTTCACCTCATGCGCCTCGTCGTGTTCGTCGTCGCCGAGTACCAGCCGTACGTCGAGATCTTCTTCCGCGAGCGCAACGTGCTGCGCGGCGATCGGTTCCCGGCCGTGCGCGAGAAGCGCGACCGCGCGATGAACGCCTACACCGACACGGTGCGCCAGGGCATGGAGAACGGCGAGTTCCGCTCGGACATCGACCCGCAGCTCGCGACGCTCGGCGTGTTCGGCATGTGCAACTGGACGTACCAGTGGTACCAGCCGTCGGGCCGGTGGACCGACGACGACATCGGCGTCGCCTTCGCGTCGATCGCCCTCAAGGGCCTGACGGCGAGGCCCGAGCTCGTGGAGGCGCTGGCCGCCACGCCGATCCCCGACCCCGATCCCGCCCGGCTCGACGTCCCGCCGGGCGCGCGCGGCGCGGCCGGCGCGGTCGGCGCCGCGTGACTCAGCTCGCCGCGCGCCAGCGCGCGATCACGTCGTCGCGGGCCGCGACGGTGGCCGGGTCGCCGAAGTAGGCGGCGAACTGGCTGGCCGTGACCTCCGCGAGGGCCGTCTCGTCGCGGTCGGCGCCGCGCAGCAGGTCCTTCAGCGCCGCGACGAGGACCGGCGGCTTGGCGGCCATGGCGCGCGCCCACGCGTCGGCCGCCGCGCGGGCGTCCTCGGGCGTGTCGGCGACCTCGTCGATCAGCCGCAGCTCGGCGGCCGTGGAGGCCGGGATCAGCTCGCCCGAGAGCAGCAGCCGCCGGGCGGCCGGCTCGCCGAGCCGGCGGATGGCCCGTCCGACGCTGACGGCGGACGGCAGCAGGCCGTGGTTGATCTCCGGCAGGCCGAAGCGCTCGTCGCGCACGCCGACCGCGAAGTCGCAGAAGAGGATCAGCTCCGTCCCACCGCCGACCGCCGTGCCGTTGACCGCGCACGCGACCGGCCACGGCATCCGGTCGAGCAGCCCGAGCACCCGGTTGAAGGCGTCGATGCGGTCGATGCCGCCCGCCTCGTCGAGCGTGACGAGCTCCTTGACGTCTCCCCCGGCGGAGAAGAAGCGGTCGCCGCCCCCGGTGAGCACGAGCGCCCGCGTGCCGCACGCGTCGAGGGTCGCCAGCTCGTCGGCGAGGCGCACGAGCGTCGCCGTGTCCAGCGCGTTGGCCGGCGGACGGTCGATGGCGACCGTGACGATGCCGTCGGCGTGGTGAACGCGGATGGTCGACCCCTGCATGGCAAGCACCTCCGAGACGCGGCAGGCGCTCTGCGCGTTGACCGCACGACGTCGCTGACGGTAGCATACCGACCGTCCGGTATCACACGCGGGGATCGGGGTAGAGGGATGGCTTCAGCAGCGCGGACGGAGAAGCGGTGACCGACCAGGCGCGGGCGCTCGGCGCGCTCTCGCTCGCCGACATCCTCGATCGTCGCGCGCGCGAGGACGGCGCGCGGGTGTTCCTGCGCTGCGACGAGCGGACGTGGACGTACGCGCAGGCGCGCGACGAGGCGGCCCGCCTCGCGCACGGCCTGGCGGCGCTCGGCGTGCGCCCTGGCGCGGCCGTCTGCCTGATGCTCCACAACTCGCCCGAGTTCGTCCTCACGAGCCTGGCGATCGCGTGGCTCGGCGCCGTCGAGGTGCCGATCAACACCGCCTACCGCGCGGAGCTGCTGCGCTACCAGATCGACGACGCCCAGGCGCAGACGATCGTCATCCACGCCGACCTGCTGCCGCGCCTGCAGGCCGTCCGCGACGGCGTCCCCGGCCTGCGCGACGTCGTCGTGGTCGGCGACCCCGCGGTCGGCACGCCCGGCCACGTCGCCTTCGCCCAGCTCGCCGCCCAGGGCGAGCAGGCGCCGCGCACGCCGCGCGGGGCCAGCGACGAGTCGGCCATCATGTACACGTCCGGGACGACGGGCCGCTCGAAGGGCGTCGTCGTCACGCACGGGCACGCCAACAGCTTCGCGCTGGACTGGATCGACGCCGTGGGGTTCGGCCGCGACGACGTCCTGTTCACGCCGCTCCCGCTCTTCCACTCGATCGCGCGGACGCTCGGGGTCCTCCCCACGCTGCTGACCGGCGCGCAGATCTGCGTCGTCGAGCGCTTCAGCGCATCGCGGTTCTGGGCGCAGGCCCGCGCGGCGGACGCGACGGTCGTGCACGGGATCTTCGGGATGATCCCGATCCTCCTCAACCAGCCGCCGAGCCCCGACGACCGCGCGCATCGCGTGCGCTCCTGGTACATCGGCTCCAGCGCGCTGGACGCGCCGTTCCGCGAGCGCTTCGGCGTCGAGGTCATCGAGGTCTACGGGGCGACCGAGACCGGCATCGTGACCCGCTTCCCGGCCGGCGCCGACGTCGTGCCCGGCTCGTGCGGCAAGCCCAACGACGCGACCTACGAGGTGGACCTCGTCGACGAGCTCGACGAGCCGGTCGCCGCCGGCGAGGTCGGCGAGATCGTCGTCCGCCCGCGGCGCCCGTGGACGATCATGACCGGCTACTTCCACAAGCCCGAGGCGACGGCCGAGGCCTTCCGCAACCTGTGGTTCCACACCGGCGACTACGGCCGCCGCGACGAGTCGGGCCACATCTACTTCGTCGACCGCAAGAAGGACGCGATCCGCCGCCGCGGGGAGAACATCAGCTCCGCGGAGGTCGAGGCCGCCGTCAACCTCCATCCCGCGGTGCTCGAGAGCGCGGCCATCGCGGTCCCGGCCGACATCGGCGAGGACGAGGTCAAGGTCTTCCTGGTGCTCCAGCCCGGCGCGACGGTCGACTTCGCCGAGTTCATCGGCTTCCTCGACGCGCGCCTGCCGTACTTCATGATCCCGCGCTACGTCGAGGTCATCGACGCGCTGCCCAAGACACCCAACCAGAAGGTCCAGAAGGCGGTCCTGCGGGCGGCGGGCACGGACGGCATCACCGACGCGACGTGGGACCGCGAGCGCGCCGGCGTGACCGTCAGCCGCTGAGGCCTTCGGGGGGCGAGCCCGGGCCATGGCTTCGCGGCGCCCCGCGCGTCCGTGAGGGGTGACGCGCGCTTGCATGCAGGGTTTGTCGTCCGTGGGACGACAAACCCTGCACTCACCTTCGTCGGCGGGCGCTGCCGCAGCGCCCGGCAGCGCCCGGCGGCAGCGGCGGCGGCGCCCGGTCAGCCGGCGATCGAACGCTCCCAGTCGGCGCTCAGGGGCTTCCAGAAGCCCCAGATCGGCATGCGCTCCTCGCTCTGAAGCGCGAGGCAGCGCTGGCACTTGACGACCTTGGTCCAGCCCTGGGCGGCGAGGACCGGGTAGGTCGCCAGGTCCTGCGCGCCGCACTCGGCGCACTGGCCCTCGTGCGGCTCGCGGGTCACGTGGAGGTGGGAGTCCTCCGGGCGGGGGAAGAAGACGGTGCTCATGCGGCGCTCCTCATCTCGTTGCGCAGGGACTCGGTGGCGGACGCGTCGACGGTGAGCCCGTCGGCGCCCAGGACGACGCCGTACTGCGAGCGGGCCGCCTCGACGGAGACCAGCTCGTCCTCGACGTCGCGCCGGACGAGCTCGGGGTCGCGCTCGAGCGGGCTGCCGTAGCCGCCGCCGCCGGCGACCTGCATGATCACCACCGACCGCGCCGGGATCTGGCGGTTGGCCCACTTGCCGGTCCGGAACTCGCCGTTCTCGACGTCGATCGCACCGGTGGCCGTGTCGACCATCCCGGAGATCACGGTCCCGCGCGGGCTCTTGCCGTCGCCGTCGGCGGCGTTGCGGTCGGGGGCGTCGGGGTCGACGATGCTGATGTACGCCGAGTGACCGCCCTCGCCGTCGAAGACGCCCTTCGTCTTCTTGCGGACGTGCTCGAACGAGGCGCTCGAGACGACGTCCACGAGGGGCATCTCCTCCCACACCATCGCCGGTCCGCCGCGGAACGTGCCGGGCCCGGCGGTGTCCTGCACGAACTCCTTGCGCAGGATGACGATGGGATAGAACTCCTCCTCGATCTCGTAGGAGAGCTCGAGGCAGTTGCCGATGATGTGCAGGCTGTAGGACAGGCCGTCGTGCGTCGCGGTGCCGCCGAACGGGCCGAACGGCACCTGGAAGCACACGAACGGCGCCGGCTGGGCCCCGCGCGTGTCGAGCCCGGCGAAGGCGACCGTCGGGATGTCGTCGTAGCTCTCGCCCACCGCCATGTCGGGCCGCGCGTCGGCGAGCGCCTGCTGGACGGCCGTGCTGAGCTTGCACGTCGGCAGGAGGTGGCCCTGCGTGTTGGCCGCCGGCGGCAGCGCGTGGACGATGGAGCCCTCCGGCAGCACCATGTCGATGGGCCGGAACAGGCCGGCGTTCGTGTCGACGTCGGGGAGGATCATCGACTTGATCGCGATGTGCCCGCCCGACGCGACGTCGCTGGACTGGCCGTTGGCGTTGCCCACGGACTGGCGCGCCGAACCGGAGAGGTCGAGCTCCATGCGGTCGCCGCGCTTGCGCAGCGTGGCCTTGACCAGGTGCTCCTCGGGCGTGACGCCGTCGTCGTCGATCGCGTCCTCGCCCTCGTAGTCGCCGTCGGGCAGCTCCGCGATGGCCGCGCGCATGCGCCGCTCGCCGTAGTCGAGCACGTAGCGCATGGCGTTGATGAACGTGTCGCGCCCGTAGCGCTCGACGCTGCGCCGGATGGCCTGCTCGCCGAGCGCGAGCGTCGCCGCCTTGGCCTGCAGGTCGTTGAGGCTGATCTCCGGGATGCGCGTGTTGTCGAGGAAGAGGTCGAACGTCGACTTGACCCGCTTGCCGCCGCGCATGAGCAGGCGCGGGCTCATGCGCAGGCCCTCCATCCACATGTCCGTCGCGTAGCCGGGGCTGAACCCGCCCGGCACCGGGCCGCCGATGTCGACCCAGTGCGCGTCGGTCATCGTGAACGCGACGATCTCGTCGTCGATGAACACCGGCCGCGCGCAGCCGATGTCCATCACGTGGCTGCCGCCCCGGAACGGGTCGTTGTAGACGAGGACGTCGCCCGGCTCGAGGTTCTCGACGCCGAACTCGAGGATGTTGTTGCGCGCCTTGTACTGGAAGGTGAAGAAGTGGATCGCGCACCCCTCGGCGGAGGCGAGCAGGTCCAGCTCGAGCTCCTGCTCGGGCATCCACGGCGAGGCGATGCCCACCGAGAAGTCCTGGAGGTCGCGCACCACCGAGCTGAAGGCGGAGACCGTGAGGTTCCACGCCATCTGGCTGCACGTGTTGATCAGCGAGTGCCGGATGACCTCGCCGGTGGTCAGATCGATGTCGAACCGGTCGCGGATGTCCTCCGCCGACGCGACGTAGCCGGTCGCGGGATTGGTCTGCTGCGTAGCCATGGGGAGTCCGCTCCTAGTTGCCGATTGTCAGCCAGCAGTTGCCGTGGGCATCGACCCGGCACGTGTCACCGGGCGACACCAGGACGGTGAAGTTCTCGTCGTGCAGGACGGCCGGGCCGGCGATCTCGTTGCCGGACTGCAGCGCCTCGCGGCGGTAGCAGGCCGTGCGCGCGGCACCGCCGGGGAAGTCCACCTCGCGGTGGCCGATCAGCGCCTCGGCCGGCGGCTCCGCGCCGCCCGCCTCGATCTCCTGGAGCCCCGCGCGGGCGCGCTGCCCGTAGGCGACCACGCGCGCGGTGAGGATCCGGATGCCCATGTCCTCGATGCGGTAGCCGCGCAGCAGCTCGTGGGTGGCGTGGAAGCTCTCCACGAGCGCCTCGCGCACACCGCTCTCCGGGAGCTGGGCGATCGGCGCTGTCAGCTCCCAGGACTGGCCGAGGTACATGCCGTCGAAGCTCAGCGCCAGCGAGCTCTCGTCGCGGCGCATGTCGTGCTGCTCGACGGTGCGCAGCGCCTTCTCGGCGAGCTCGCCGAACACCTCGCGCAGCCGTGCGTCGTCGACGCTGTCGAGCATCGACATGATCGGCGCGGTCTCCTCGGTGGTGAAGTCGGCCTGGGCCAGGCCGTAGGCCGAGAAGCCGCCGGCGAGCCCCGGCACGACGACCTGGCCGACGCCGAGGTCGCGGGCGATCGCGCCCGCCGGGACCGGGCCGGCCGCGCCGAAGGCGAGCAGCGTGTAGTCCCGCGGGTCGAGGCCGCGGTAGATCGTCATGCGGCGGATGAGCTCGGCCATGTTGCTGTTGGCGACCTGACCGATGACGCGCGCGGCCTCCGCGGCGTCGACGCCCAGCGGCTCGGCGACCCGGGCCATCGCCGCCTCGGCGCGGTCCGGGCGAAGCTCGATCTCGCCGCCGAGGGACTGCTCGGCGTCGAGGATGTTCTGCAGCAGCCATGCGTCGGTGACCGTCGGCTCCTCGCCGCCCTTGCCGTAGCACGCGGGCCCGGGGTCGCCGCCCGCGCTCTGCGGGCCGACGTGGATGCCGCCGGCCGGGTCCAGCCAGGCGATGCTGCTGCCGCCGGCGCCGATGCTCGAGACCTCGATGACCGGCAGCGTCGTGATGATGTCGTGCTCGAAGACGAGCTCGCGCGCCATCACGGTCTGGCCCCCGGTGAGGATGCTGACGTCGGCGCTCGTGCCGCCGAGGTCGAAGGTGATGAGGTTCGGGAGGTCGAGCAGCTCGCTGTAGCGCTTCGCGGCGAGCACGCCGCCGACCGGGCCCGAGCCGAGGGTCAGGACCGGCTTGGTCTTCGACACCTCGTCGGTCGTCATCCCGCCCTGGTTCGTGGCGATCCAGATCGGGTTCGTGTAGCCGTCGGCGGACAGCTTGTCGCGCAGCTGGGTGATGTAGCGCTCGGTGATCGGCCGGATGTAGGCGTTGAGCACGGTGGTCATCGTGCGCCCGTACTCCTTGGGGTACGGGCAGGTGTCCGAGGAGATGTCGACGGGCAGGTCGGGGAACTCGGACGCGATCAGCGCCTGGATCTCGCGCTCGTGCTCGGGGAACTTGTAGGAGTGCAGCAGGCAGACGGCGACGCTCTCGACGCCGGCGTCGACCATCTCGCGGACCTTGACGAGCAGGTCCTGGCGCGCCTCCTCGTCGAACGGGAAGAGCACGGTGCCGTCCGCCATCATCCGCTCCTTCACGGGACGGCGGAGGTTGCGGCGCACGATCGGGCGCTCCTCGTGCGGGCGGCGGTAGCGCGGGTCGACCGTGGCCTCGACGGGCCGCCACGCGCGACCGGTGTCGAGCAGGTCGCGGAAGCCCTCGGTGTGGACGAGGCCGACCTTCGCGCCGCGGCGCGTGATGATCGCGTTGAGGCCGATCGTGGTGCCGTGCGTGATCGAGTCGATCTCCGATCCGCTCACGCCCGCCTTGCGGATGCCGCGGACGAACCCGTCCGAGGGGTCCGGCATCGTCGTGGGAGACTTGTGGGCGGTCACGCGCCCCGTGGCGTCACTGAGGATCACGTCGGTGAACGTGCCTCCTGTGTCGACGCCGACCAGGACGGATCTGGGCGAGCCGTCCTCGCTCGAGCTGGCCGGGCCGGTGGCGGTGGACGCCATGGTGCTCCTCTCCGAAGGTTCCGCAGGTAGGGCGGGGAGTCGGAGCTCGGCACGGCGCCTCCGCTCTGAAATCCCGACCAGTCGGTATGGAACGTACCGGCTGCTCGTCTGCGGTGTCAAGCCGCCCCGCGCAGCCCAGCGCAGGGACCCTCGCGCCGCTCACGGTTCCGCGGCAGCGACCGGGCCGTGGGCTACGGTCACCGGGTCATGCGCGGTGACGGTCGACAGCCGAGGACGGCGCTGACCGCGGTCCTCGCGGTCGTCGTCGTGCTGGCCGGCGCCGCCCCCGCCGCCGCGGCCGGCGACCCGGTCGCCCGTGCGCTCCGGCACGCCGCGGCGACCGGCACGGTCGCGCCCGCGCAGGCCGCCGCCTACCGCGACGTGCTCACGCGGGCGCGCGCGACACGCGACCGCCTGCGCGGCGTGCGCCGGCGCGAGCTGGCCTCGGTGCTGCACATCGCGACGGACCTCGCCCGCCGCGGCGCGCTCACCGGCGGGCGCATGCCGGCCGTCTTCCTCACCCTGCGGCGCAACGCCGAGTGGTGGGGCGCGCACGGGCCGCCGGCGCCCGGATCGCCGGGCGAGCAGGGCGCCCGCGGCCGGCGCTGCGCGCCGCTGCCCGCCCGCGCGCGCACCGCGCGCGTGACGTTCGCCGGCAGCCGGCTCGTCTTCCAGTACTACCCCGGGCTCGGGCTGCAGCTGCAGGTCAACGGCACGTGGGCCACGGCCAACGCGCTGCTCGGCACCGACGACCCGCTGCTCATCGCGCGCGGCACGGCGCTGCTCGGCGAGCTCGGGGCGCTGGCGGTGGACCGCGACGGCGTCCTCGCCTGGGAGTACCTGTTCCCCGCCTTCGGAGGCCGCCCGCCGTGGATCAGCGCCCTGTCGCAGGCCACCGCGGTCCAGGCGCTCACGCGCGCCGCGGTGAAGCTCGGCCGGCCGGACCTGCTGCCGGTCGCCGGGCGGGCGGCCGCGGCCTTCGCCGTGCCGCCGCCGGCGGGCGTGCGGGCCGGCGTCGGCCGCGACGGCAGCTGGTTCGTGCTCTACAGCTTCCTGCCGCGCCAGCGCGTGCTCAACGCCCACCTGCAATCGCTCAACGCGCTGTTCGACCTCGGGCAGGCGTCGGGCGACCCGCGCACGCAGGCCGTCTACCGCGAGGGGCTGCGCGCGGCGCGCCGCCGGATCGGCGCGTTCGACACGGGCGTCTGGTCGAAGTACGCGAACCCCGGCCGGCTGGCCGACCTCAACTATCACGTGCTCAACCGCGACCTCGCGCGGGGCGCCTGCCGGCGCTCGGGCGAGCTCGCGATCTGCCGCGCCGCGGACGCGTTCGCCTCCGAGCTCGAGCGCCGCTGCCCGCGGGTCCAGGGGGTGGCGCGCCGTGGCTGAGCAGGGCCGTCCCGACGGGGTCGTCGGCTCCGCGTTCCCAGGCCCGTTCCCGGTCGGCTCGTACGCGGCGATGCTCCGCGACGAGCTGCGCAAGCGCGCGCGGGTGCAGCTCTTCGGCGAGGTCTTCAACGTGTCCGTCGGGCGCGTGCGGGTCTACTTCGAGCTGCGCGACGGCGAGGGGGCGATCCCGTGCGCGATGTGGCGCGACGCCTTCGACCGCCTCGGCCTGCCCGAGGGCGTGCTCGCCGACGGCGCGCAGGTCGTCGTCGCCGGCGGGCCCGACTACTACCCGGGCTCGCGGACCTCGTCGCCGTCGTTCTCGTTCGACGTGACCGGGCTGCGCGTGGCGGGGGACGGCGACCTCCTCGCCCAGCTCGACGCGCTGCGCCGCCGCCTCGCCGCCGAGGGGCTCCTCGAGCCGCAGAAGCAGCTCCCCCGCCCGGCGCTGCCGCGCTGCATCGGCGTCGTCACGGGCGTGGGCGGCATGGCGCGCGGCGACGTGCTGGCCGGCCTGCACCGCCGCGGCTGGGCGGGGCGCCTGGTGTGGGCGTTCGCGCCCGTGCAGGACCGTCGCGCCGCCCCGGCCATCTCGCGCGCGCTGACCGATCTCGCCGCGCTCGAGGAGGTCGAGGTCATCGTCGTGGCGCGCGGCGGCGGCTCGCTCGCGGACCTGTTCGCCTTCTGCGACGAGACGCTGTGCCGGACCGTCGCGATGCTGCGCGTGCCGGTGATCGCCTCGGTCGGCCACCACGCCGACCGCACGCTGATCGACGACGTGGCGGCGGTCAGCTGCTCCACGCCGACGCATGCCGCCGAGACCGCGGTGCCGCTGCACTGCGCCGACGCGCGCGCCGCGCTCGGCGCCACCGCGCAGGGGCTGTCGCGCCACGCGCGCCGCGCCGTCGTCACCCGCGCGCGGGAGCTCGCCGCGCTGTCGCGCGCCCCCGGCGAGCACGTCGCCCGGCAGCGGCGCGGCCTTCACCAGACGCTGCGCGAGCTGCGCGCGAGCGCGACGCGGCGCCTCGCCGACGAGCACGCGGCGGGGCGCCGGCGCGCCGAGGCGCTCCGCCGCCGCGCCGGGGCCGCGAGCGGGCCCGACGCCGCCGGGCGGCGCGCCGCGCTCGACGGCCTGGCGCTCGCGCTCGCCGCCCACGACCCCGAGCGCGTCGTCGAGCGCGGGTACGCCGTCGTCGACGATCGCGACGGCAACGTCATCACGAGCGCCGCGGCGGCGCGCGAGGCCGGCGAGGTCCGGCTCGTGTTCGCCGACGCCGCCGTGGATGCCACCATCACCGAGGATCACGAATGAGCGAGACGACCGAGACCCAGACCTACGAGGCGGCCACCGGGCGCCTGGAGGCCATCATCAGGCGCCTGGACTCCGGCGAGGCCGGCCTGCGCGAGACCCTCGAGCTCGTCCGCGAGGGCCGCGGCCTCGTCGAGTTCTGCGCGGCGGAGCTCGACGCCGTCGGCCGCGGGCTGGAGGAGCTGCGCCTCGACGAGCTCGTCGCCCGCCTCGAGGGCGGGCGCGCGTGAGCGCCTTCGACGCGCTCGCGGACCTTCCGCTGCGCATCGACGACTACGCCCTCGAGGGGCTCGAGCGCGACGTCTCCAGCGCGTTCACCCGCAAGTCGACGGTGATCCGCCTGCGCGGCGCCGGCGAGGTGGGCGTCGGCGAGGACGTGACCTACGACGCCGAGGATCACGACGCGCTGCAGGCGGCCGGCGCGGTGCTGCCGCTCGCGGGAGACTGGACGCTCGCGTCGTTCTGCGATCACCTCGAGGCGCTCGACCTCTGGCCGGAGCCGCCCCGCCGCGAGCCCTCGCGCCACTACCGCGTGTGGGGCTACGAGTCGGCCGCGCTGGACCTCGCGCTGCGCCAGGCCGGCGTGCCGCTGCACGAGGCGCTGGGGCGCGAGCCGCGCGCCGTCACGTTCGTCGCCTCGATGCGCCTCGGCGAGCCGCCGACGCTCGAGCCGCTGCGCGGTCGCCTGGACCGCTATCCGACCCTGCGCTTCAAGCTCGACCCGACGACGGACTGGACGCCCGAGCTGGTCGCCGACCTCCAGGCGACCGGCGCGGTCGACTCGGTCGACCTCAAGGGCCTGTACGAGGGCTCGATCGTCGACCAGGACGCCGACCCCGCGCTCTACCGCCTCGTCGCGGAGGCCTTCCCGCAGGCCTGGATCGAGGACCCCAAGCTCACCGCGGAGACCGACCCGATCCTCGAGCCCCACCGTCATCGGATCACGTGGGACGCGAACATCCACTCGGTCGCCGACATCGAGGGACTGCCGTTCGCTCCGCGCATGGTCAACATCAAGCCGTCGCGGCTGGGCAGCCTGCGCGAGCTCACGGCCGCCTACGCGTACTGCGCCGAGCGCAACATCGGCATGTACGGCGGCGGCCAGTTCGAGCTCGGCCCGGGCCGCGGGCAGATCCAGTACCTCGCCTCGCTGTTCCATCCCGACACGCCGAACGACGTGGCGCCGGGGGGCTACAACGACAACCTGCCGCCCGACGGCCTTCCGTCGAGCCCGCTCGCTCCGCAGC
>JAXDHC010000678.1:0-4827 GCA_034664705.1 Solirubrobacteraceae bacterium | reverse complement strand
CGCTCGAGTGGCGCGTGCGCTCGCGGCGCGTCCTCGGCGGCGAGCTCTGGAGCCTGGCCTAGGCGGACGCCGGCGCGGCGTCGATCTCCACGCCGCGGGCGGTGAGCTGCTCGCGCAGTCGCAGGAGCGCGAGGTCCTTGGCCTTGGCCTCGAGCATGACGTCGACCTCGACGCCCGCGACCGTGGCGGCGAGGAAGTGCTCGAAGGCGATCGGGTCGACGAGGTCGGCGTGAGCGCGCAGCGGCGGGAGGGCGAGCGAGCGCTCGACGCGGCGGCCCACGCGGCGCCGGCGCTCCTCGACGGCCGTCCGCGGCGACGAGAAGTGCACCTTCGGGCGCACGCCGGCCGGCCACGTGGCGGCGGCGAGCGCGAGCCCCTCGCGGTCGGGGATGCCGGCCGGGTCGTGGCAGTGGTGGTGCAGCACGTCCCAGACGACCGGACGGCCGATGCGCTGCGCCAGCGCGAGCACGTCGGCGAGGCCGAAGCCGCGATCGTCGTTCTCGACGACGAGCCGGGCGCGCGCCGCGTCGGAGAGCCGCTCGAAGCCGCGCGCGAAGCGGTCGAGGGCGGCGGGGACGCCGCCGGCCGTGCCGCCCACGTGCAGCACCACGACCGCCTCCGGCCCGAGCCCCATGGCGTCGAGGATCTCGGCCTGGACCTCGAGCTCGTCCGCCGCGAGCCGCGCGACGCGCTCGTCCTCGGAGTTCAGCACCGTGTACTGGCCCGGGTGGGTGCCGAGCCGCACGCCGGCCGCCGTCGCGCGCGCCCCGAGCTCCGCCAGGCGCCCGGCGCACCGCCGCGGCTGGTCGCGGAACTGGGGCAGGTCGGGGTGCGAGGCGTACGGCGCCAGGGCGGTGGCCATCCGGTAGAAGCGGATCCCGGTGTCCTCGAGGTAGCCGAGGATCGCCTCGAGGCGGTCCAGCGAGACGGAGAGGTCCGGCCCGGACTGCCACCGGCGCGTGTCGTGGGAGGGCAGGCCGCCGGCGCCGAGCACCTTGACCGCGAAGCCGAGTCGCATGGAAGCGGCTATGCCCGATCGCCGCGGGCGGGTGCGCACGATGTCGTCACCGAAGGAGTACGGGCCGGGGGCGGCGGACGCTCACGGCCGGCGCGCCCGCCGCGCGCGGGAGTGTCAGGTCCGCCGGTGCGTGCGCGACCCTCTGGAGAGCGATGCCCCTGACCCTGCTCACCGGCCCGGCCAACGCCGAGAAGGCCGGCCACGTCCTGGCCGCGTACCGCGACGCGCTCGACCGCGAGCCGATCCTCGTCGTCCCCACCGCGGCCGACGTCGAGCACTATCGCCGCGAGCTGGCGGTGTCGGGCGCGGTCTTCGGGGTGAAGGTCCTGCGGTTCGAGTGGCTCGAGCGCGAGATCGCCCGGCGCGCCGGCGTGCCGGGCCGGCCGCTCGGCGACCTCGCGCGGCAGCGGATCGCCGCGGCGGCCGTCGCCGCCACGCCGCTGCGGCGCCTGGCCGCATCCGCCGCCACGCCGGGGTTCGTGCAGGCGTTCCTGCGGCTCGTCGACGAGCTCGAGGAGCGGCGCGTCGAGCCCGGGCGCTGGTACGGGGCGCTCCGCGCGTGGGCGGCCCAGACGCCGGGGCAGGACGAGTACGCCGAGGAGCTCGGCGCGCTCTACGGCGCCTACCGCGACGCCCTGCACCGACTGCGCCGCCGCGACGGGCCCCTGCACACGCTCGCCGCCCTCGACGCGCTGCGGCTGGACCCGGCGCGCTGGGGCGCCACGCCGGTCTTCCTCTACGGCTTCGACGACCTCGCCCCGCTCCAGCGCGACGCGATCGAGACGCTCGCCGTCCACTGCGGCGCCGACGTGACCGTCTCGCTGACCTACGAGCCCGGGCGCGAGGCGTTCGCGGGCCGCGGGGCGACGTTCCAGGAGCTCCTGGCGCCGGCCGCGCGCCACGTGCCGCTGCCCGCGAACGACGAGCACTACGCCGCGCCGGTGCTCCACGAGCTGGAGCGCGGCCTGTTCGAGGTCGGCGCGGGGCGCACGGATCCCGGCGGCGCGGTGCTGCTGCTCGAGGGCGGCGGCGAGCGGGCGGAGCTCGAGCTCGTCGCCGCGCACGTGGCCCGGCTCGTCCGCGAGGAGGGCTATGCGCCGGAGGACGTCGCCGTCGTCCTGCGCGAGCCGCGCGAGCACGCCGCGCTGGCGGCGCACGTGTTCGCCGACGCGGGGCTCCCGATCGCGCTGGACCGGCGCGTGCCGGCCGGCCACACGGCGCTCGGCCGCGGCCTTGCGGGCCTGCTGCGCTGCGCGCTGGCCGACGGGGACGCCGACGACCTGATCGCGTGGCTGCGCACGCCCGGCAAGCTGACCCACCCGGCGCTCGCCGACCGCCTCGAGGCCGACGCCCGGCGCACCGGCGCGGCCACGGCGGCCGAGGCCCGCGCGCTCTGGGAGGAGGCGCACCCGCAGTACGTCCTCGACGAGCTCGACCGCGTCGCCGCCGCGCACGCGCGCGGCGCCGGGGCGCTCTGCGAGCGGCTCGCCGCGGAGGTCGCCGCGCTGTTCGCCGCTCCGTGGCGCGGCCGCGCGCCGGTGCTCGCGGGCGCCGACGCGCTCGACGCGCGCGTGGCCGCGAAGCTGCGCGGCGCGCTCGGCGAGCTCGGGGCCCTGGCCGAGCGCGACTCCCGGCTCGCGCCCTCGCCGGCGGAGCTCGGCCGCGCCCTCGACGAGCTCGAGGTCTTCGCCGGCGAGCCGGGCCGGCCGGGCGCGGTGCAGATCACGTCGCCGCTGCGCATCCGCGCGCGGCGGGTCCGCGCGCTCTTCGTGTGCGGCCTGCAGGAGGGCGCCTTCCCGCGGCCGGGGCGGCCCGAGCCGTTCCTCGGCGACGCCGAGCGGCGCGCGCTCAACGCGGCGTCCGGCCTGCGCCTCGCCCTGCGCGAGGATCAGCTCGCCGCAGAGCGCTTCCTGTTCTACGCGGCGCTCTCCCGCCCGACCGACCTGCTCGCGCTGTCGTGGCACGGCGCCGACGACGAGGGCGACCCGGCCGTCCGGTCGCTGTTCGTCGACGACGTCCTCGACCTGCTCGAGCCGCGCCCGGCCATCGAGCGCCGCGCGCTCGGGGCCGCGGGGTTCGCGGATGCCCTCGCGCCGACGGAGCGCGAGCGCGTGCGCGCCCGCCTGGCCGAGCAGGGCGCCGCGCGCCGCGAGCCGCCGGCGCCGATCGCGCCGCTCGGCGACGCTGCCGTCCTCGCTGACCTGCGCGCCCGCGAGACGTGGTCGGCCTCGGCGCTGGAGGCGTGGACCGGCTGCCCGGTGAAGTGGTTCGTGGAGCGGCTGCTCCACCCCGGCGACCTCACGCCCGACCCGGAGCCGATGCTCCGCGGGCAGCTCGCCCATCAGGTCCTCGAGGAGGCCATGCGCGAGCTCTCCGCCGGCGGGCGCGGCCTCACGCCCGACCGGCTCGACGAGGCGCGGGCGCACCTGCACACCGCGCTCCAGCGTCATGCCGCTCGCATGCCGATCTCCGTCAACCCGGAGCGCCTGCGCTCGGCGCTGCGCCGCCTCGAGGTCGACCTCGTCCGCTACCTCGAGCACGCCGCGAACGCCGGCTCGGAGCTGTCGCCCCGCCACTTCGAGCTGACGTTCGGCGGCCCCCGCGACGAGCGGCCGGCCGCGCCGCTGGCCGGCGGCGAGCTGCAGCTCGCGGGCCGCATCGACCGGATCGACGTGGACGTCGCCGGCCGCGAGGCGATCGTCTACGACTACAAGGGCCGCACGGCGCCCGCGCAGAGCCGCTGGCTGGCCGACGCGAAGCTGCAGATCGGGCTCTACATGCTCGCGCTGCCGCACCTGCTCGGCGTCGACGCGGTCGGCGGCCTCTACCAGCCGCTGGGCGGCGACGACCCGCGCCCGCGGGGCCTCTTGCGCGAGGACGCCGACCCCAAGCTCGACGCGGTGCGGACCGACCGCGTCGACGAGGAGACCTTCGGCGAGCGCCTGGACGAGGTGCTCGAGGCCGCGCTCGAGGCCGTGCGCGGGATCCGCTCGGGCGCGCTCGTGCCGCGCCCGGAGCGCTGCGCGTGGAAGGGCGGCTGCGCGCATCCGTCGATCTGCCGGTGCGAGTCGTGACCGCGCTCCTGGACCGGGAGGGCCGCCTGCTCGGCGCGCGCGGGCTGCCGTTCACCGACGAGCAGGCGGCGGCGATCGCGCGGCGCGAGGGGCCGCTGCTGCTGTCGGCCAACGCGGGCTCGGGCAAGACGTCGGTGCTCGTCGAGCGCTTCGTCCGCTCGGTCGTCGAGGACGGCCTGCGTCCGGCGCAGGTCCTCGCCATCACCTTCACCGACAAGGCCGCCGGCGAGCTGCGCTCGCGCGTGCGCGCCCGCCTGCTCGAGCTCGGCGAGCGGGAGGCGGCGCGCGACACCGAGGCGGCGTGGGTCCTCACGTTCCACGGCTTCTGCGCGCGCGTGCTGCGCGCCCACGCGGTCGCCGCCGGCCTGGATCCGGCGTTCACGGTCCTCGACGAGGCCGGCGCGCGGGCGATGCGGCGCGCGGCCTTCGACGCCGCGCTCGCCGGCTTCCTCGCCGACCGCGACGGCGCGCCGCGGCTCGACGCGCTCGATCTCGTGGCGGCCTACACCGCCGACCGGCTGTCGGAGATGGTCGCGCACGCTCACGACACGCTGCGCAGCCGCGGCCAGACGCGCCCGGCGCTGCCGGCGGGGCGTCCAGTGGACGTCGCGGGAGCGCGGGCGACGCTCGAGCGCGCGGCCCGCGCGGCCGCCGAGGAGCTCGCCGGCGCGCGGGCGATCGCGACGATCACCCGCGCGCGGACGGCGATCGACGCCTGCCTGCAGACGCTCGCCG
>JAXDHC010000677.1:0-16463 GCA_034664705.1 Solirubrobacteraceae bacterium | reverse complement strand
GGTCAGGCCGCCAGCTGCGCCGCGTCGGTGAGCCGGCGCTCGGGCGCCGGGCGGCGGACGACGAACGGACCGATGGCCAGCGCGTCGACCGGCGCCGAGCCGAAGCACTCGAGCGCATCGCGCGGATCGTCGACCATCGGGCGGCCCGCGGTGTTCAGCGACGTGTTCACGACGACCGGCACGCCGGTGCGCCGCTCGAAGGCCTCGAGCATGCGCGCGACGAGCGGCTCGCGGGCGCGGCCGACCGTCTGGATGCGCGCCGTGCCGTCGACGTGGACCACCGCCGGGATGCGCTCGTGCCAGCCCGGGCGCACGCGATGCGTGAAGAGCATGTACGGGCTCGGCAGGGGGCCGTCGAACAGCTCGGCCGCGCGCTCCTCGAGGACCATCGGCGCGACGGGGCGGAACTGCTCGCGGCCCTTGACGTCGTTGAGGCGCTCCAGGTTCGCCACGTGGCGCGGGTCGGCGAGCAGGCTGCGGTGCCCGAGCGCGCGGGGGCCGAACTCGCTGGCGCCCTGGAACCAGGCCACGACGCCGTCCTCCGCCAGCACGTCGGCGATCGCCTCGGCGACGTCGTCGGGCCGCTCGTAGTCGATCCTCGCGGTGTCCAGCCAGGCGGCCAGCTCCTCCTCGGTCCACGAGCGCCCGAGGTCGGCACCGGCCATCGGCTGCACGTCGTCGCCGAGCGCGTGCGCGACGTGGAGCGCCGCGCCGAGCGCGGTGCCGCTGTCGCCCGCGGCCGGCTGGACCCACACCTCGTCGAACGGCCCCTCGCGCCAGATCCGCGAGTTGGCGACGCAGTTGAGCGCGACGCCGCCGGCCATCGTCAGGCAGCGCTCGCCCGTGCGCTCGTGCAGCCAGCGCGCCAGGTCGAGCAGCACCTCCTCGAGGCGCTCCTGCACGCTGCGCGCGAGGTCGGCGTGCGCCTCGGCCCAGTCCTCGCCCGAGGACAGCGCCGGCGCGAAGCGCCCCCAGTCGACGCGCTCGATGCGATAGCCGCCGTCGCCGGTCGCCGCGACGAGCTCGCGGAACGCGTCGAGGAAGCGCGGGCGCCCGTAGGACGCCATCGCCATGACCTTGTACTCGTCGGACGAGCGGCGGAAGCCGAGGTGCGCGGTGAGCTCCTCGTACAGGAGGCCGAGCGAGTGCGGCAGGCGCTGGGCGGCCAGGACCTCGAGCGAGCCGTCGGCGCCCGCGTGGCCGGCCAGGTGCGACGCCGACTCGCCACGGCCGTCGACGACGAGCACGGCGCTCGAGGGCCATGGCGCCGCGAGGTGCGCGGAGGCCGCGTGGGCCACGTGGTGGGCGACGAAACGCACGCGCTCGGGATCGAGCCCGAGCGACTGCAGGAAGCGGGGCGCGCGGCGCACGTAGAGCGTCCGCAGGCCCTCCCACTCGTCGGCGGTGATGTCGTCGCCCTCGTCCGGCGCGCGGTCGGGGTCATAGGAGTACGCGATCGCGTCGAGGTCACCCGGAGCGAGGCCGCCCTGCCGCAGGCACCAGCGGATCGCCTCCTCCGGCAGCTCCCACGTCGAGAAGGGCACGCACGCCTTGCCGTGCTTGCGCCGGGTGAAGCGCTCCTCCTCGGCGGCCGCGACGGTGCGCCCGTCGACGACGAGCGCGGCCGCCGGGTCGTGGAACACGGCGTTGATCCCGAGGACTCGCATCGCGGCGCACTCTCTCCGGATCCGGCCGTGCGGCAAACGTCAGCGATCGAACAGGGCGCCGGCGGCGGCCCCGCGAGCCGGGGGAGTGCGCGCGCCATGGCCGACAACGAGGCGAAGAAGACGACCGATCACGACCAGATCCGCCGCTGGGCCGAGGAGCGCGGCGGCAAGCCGGCGAAGGTGAAGGGCACCGAGTCGGGACCCGACGATCCGGGCATCCTGCGCATCGACTTCCCCGGCGTGGGCGAAGAGGACGGGCTCGAGGAGATCCCCTTGGACGAGTGGTTCGAGAAGTTCGACGAGGAGAACCTCGCCTTCCTGCACCAGGACGAGGTCAAGAGCGGCGAGGAGAGCCGCTTCTTCAAGCTCGTGAAGCGCTGAGCCGCTACGCGGCGCGGCGGTCCGTGACGAGGCCCTCAGCGAGCAGCCGCGCCGGCGTCTCGGCGGTGAGCCGCCGCGCGACGTCCGCGCGACCGGTGACCCGTGTCACGGCGTCGGCGCCCATGGCGAGCGTGTAGGGCCGCTGCGGCGCGTGGGCGTCGGTGGCGACGACGTCCGGGAGCCCGCGGCGCAGCAGCTGCTCGGCGGTCCGCGTGCGGTCGGCGCCCTCGCGCCCGAGCAGCGGGCCGACGTTCGCGGCGACGAGCGCGCCCGCGCGCAGCTGCGCCTCGAGCGCGGGCAGGCCGCGGTCGAGCATGCCGCGCGCCCGCTCGGGGTGGGCGAGGAGCAGGCCGAAGCCGCGGTCGCGCAGCTCCTGCGCGCCGGCGGCGAAGTCGTCGTCGATGCCGCTGAACGGCACCTCGTACAGGAGCCAGCGCGCGCCGCGCGGACCGTGTGCGATGAGCTCGAGCTCCTCCTGGGACAGGTCGCCGATCGAGAACGGCTTCAGCTCGCCGCCACACCGCACGTCGAGCACGACGCCCGCCGCGTCGAGCGCGGCCCGCAGCTGGGCGACGCGATCGGCCACCTCGACGACGTCGATCATCTCGACGTGCGGCGTCGCGACGATGGTCGTCGTGCCGGCGGCCGCGGCGGCGGCGGCGTACGCGACGCTCTCGTCCATGGTGGCCGGACCGTCGTCGACGCCGGGGAGGAGATGGCAGTGAAGGTCGGTGGTGCCCACGATCAGGAACTACCCAGTGTGCCGCATTTCACGGCGACCCCCCGCGGGCGGCGCGACGATGCGCCCAGGTGGGTCCCGGGGCGCCAACTCCGCGTTCCGGAGCTTCCCGGGAAGGAGTGCGGCTCACCGCACGTCAAATGAGGTGTCAACCGGATTCGCTTCGCCTGCGTAACTCTCGAGGATTCGGGAAGTTCCACTCATCAAGGCCCGCCCGAACGGAAACCCGCCATGACCACCCAGTCCGCCACCGACATCCGCCAGCACCTGGAGCTGCTGGAGATCGAGCGCGCCCTGGCGCTCGAGACGGCGCTGCGCGACGACCCGGCGTACATGGCCGACCTCCGCGAGGAGATCGTCGCCACGCGCCACGCGTACGTCGGCTCGGCGGTGGCGGAGGTCGCGTCGTTCCGCGCTCAGCTCCGCGGCGCCCAGGTCGGGTAGGAACACCGTGCATCGCCGCTGAACGCCTGTCCATCATGAGCGCCATCGACGTCAAGAACCATCTCGACCTGCTGCACACCGAGCGCGCGCTGGCGCTCGGGACGCCGCTGCGCCACGACCCGGCGTACATGGCCGACCTCGACCAGGAGATCGCGGCGACGCGGCGCGCGTTCGTCGCGGCGTCCGTCTTCGAGATCGCCCGCCTGCGCGAGGCCGTCGGCGCCGCGCCGGTCGGCTAGCCCGCCCGCCTCCCCGTCGAGGAGGTCGCGCAGCCGCGCGACGAGCGCCTCGGGCGCCTCCTCGGCCATGTGGTGCCCGCAGCCGAGCGGAACGCCGCCGCGGACGTCGTCGGCCCACGGCCGCCACACGGCCACGGGATCGCCGTAGGCCGCCTGCCCGCGCCCGGCGGCGACCAAACGCGTCCGGGCCGCGGGGCGGTCTCGGCTACTCGGGCTGGGCGCGCAGCGCGAGGGCGAGCTCGAAGCGCGCGTCCGGGTCGTCCAGCGCGTCGCCGAAGAGCTCGCGCAGCTGGGCCACGCGGTAGCGGACGGTCTGCGGGTGCACGTGCAGCCGCTCGGCGACGGCCTGGACCTGGCCCGGGTGGTCGAGCCACGCGCGCAGCGTCTCGCGCAGGCGTTCGCGGGCCTTCGGCCGCAGCTCGGCCAGCGGCGCGAGCACGCGGGCGGCGAGGTCGGCGGCGAGCGTCGTGTCCCCGCCGTGCAGCAGCAGCTCGGCGAGGTGGTCGTCGGCCGCCACGAGCGGCTCGCCCGACAGGCGGCCCTCGAGCAGCAGGGCGTGCGCGGCGTGGGCGCGCGCGAGGCTGTGCGGCGCGCGCGGCAGCGCCACCGCCGGGCCGAGCGCGGCCGGCGCGCCGTCGAGCGCGGCCGCGAGCTGGGACCGGCGCCCCGGCGCCTCGGGATCGGGGACCCACGCGATCGCGGTGGGCCCGTCGGCGGCGGCGATCGTCTCGCCGCCGAGCCGCGATGCGAGCCGGTCGGCGTCGAGGCCCTCGTCGTCGCCGCGGGCGATCGCGGCCGCCGGGTCGCCGACGACGAGGGCCGCCACGGTGGCCGGCCGGGGCCATGCCGCGAGGCGGGCGAGGTCGTGGACCTCCTGGGCGCTGACGTCGTCGCGGGCCAGCAGGCGGGCCAGCGCCCGGCGCCGGTGCTGGCGTTCGCCCTCCGCCGCCGCGCGCTCCTGCGCGTAGCCCTCCGCGCTGTCGGCGCTGATGCCGTCGATGTAGCTGAAGATCGCGCTCGCCAGGCGGTAGAGCGTCGCGGGCTCGTGGCCGGCCGCCTCGCCGGCCGCCACGAAGCGCTCCCACGCCAGCCGGGCGCCGATCCGGTAGGCGCCGAGGAGCGCGTCCAGGCTGCGCCCGCCGCGGAACTCGCCGCGACCGAGCTCGACGTAGAGCGCGCGGGCGTCGGGGTCCTCGCCGTCGGCGTCGTCGATCCGGCTGACGAAGCGCGCCAGCGCCGTGCGGACGCCGACGCGCAGCGTGCGCCCGAACGGCCCCTCGAGCGGCTGGGCGTAGTCGGGCACCTCACGGCCGATCGCGGCGATGATCGCGTCGGTGAGCTCCGGCAGCGCGGGGCGCAGCGCGGCGGCGAGGGATGACGGAAGCTCGGAAGGCATTTAGCGGCAAGCTACAGATTCAGGGGGTCATGACGTGGGCATAGATCAACAACCATCGAAACCTTCGTCATAGGGTCCAAGACATGTCGAACACCGCCCGCGTCGCCAACCTCCTCACGGTGATCCTCCCGCCGCTCGTGATCGCCACCGCCATCGTCGTCTTCTGGAACGACATCGTCGGGGTCCACGACCTCGCGCTCATGCTCGTGATGTACCTGCTCAGCGGCTTCGGCGTCACCGTCGGCTTCCACCGGATGCTCACCCATCGCGCCTTCCAGACGTCCAAGCCCGTCGAGTACCTCTTCGCCGCGCTCGGATCGATGGCCGTGCAGGGCCCGGTCATCAACTGGGTCGCCGACCACCGCAAGCACCACGCGCACACCGACCAGGACGGCGATCCGCACAGCCCGCACACCGGCCAGGGCGCCGGCGTCGTCGGGGCGCTTCGCGGTCTGCTGCACGCCCACGTCGGCTGGCTGGTCACCGAGCACGGCCGCGCCGAGCGCACCCGCTACGCCCGCGACCTCGTCGAGGACCGCGGCATGCGCGTGATCAACGCGTCCTTCCTCGGGCTCGTCGGCCTCGGCCTGCTCGTGCCGTTCGCGGCCGGCTGGCTCATCACCGGCAAGCTCACGGGCGCGCTCACGGCGCTCCTGTGGGGCGGGCTCGTGCGCATCTTCGTGCTGCACCACGTGACGTGGTCGATCAACTCGGTCTGCCACTTCTTCGGGCGCCGCCGCTTCGACGTGGAGGACCACTCCACGAACGTGTGGTGGCTCGCGCTGCCCAGCTTCGGGGAGGCGTGGCACCACAACCACCACACGTTCCCGCGCTCGGCGCAGCACGGCCTGTCGAAGCTCGAGACGACGCTGGACCCCTCCGCGTGGCTCATCCGCGGGCTGGAGAAGCTGGGGCTCGTGTGGGACGTCGTGCGGATCACGCCGGAGCGCCAGCGCGAGAAGCTGGCGCGGGCGGCGGCGGCGAAGGACCCCGTGAGCGCGTAGCCCGGCGCGCATCGCGCCGGTCCGGCGCGGGTATCTCCTGGGCACCCCCGAGGAAGGAGAACGCATGTCGACCGGCGTGATCGTGGCCATCGTGGTGGTCGCCGCCCTGCTCCTGCTGCTGTTCGCGGTCGTGATGCCCCGGGCGCGGGCCAAGGCGCGCGAGCGCGAGCTCGTGCAGCGGCGCGACGAGGTGGCCGGCGCCCATCGCGAGCGTGCCGACCAGCGCGCCGCGCGCGCCGAGATGGCCGAGCAGCAGGCCGCGCGCGAGCGCGCCGAGGCCGAGCTCCACGAGACCCGCGCGCGCCTGCACGAGCGCGGCCTCGCCGACGACGAGCTCGACCAGGAGCGCGAGCGCCTCGGCGTGGACACCGACGGGCGGCCCGACGACCGCTCATCCCGCGAGCGCTTCAGCAGCGAGCGCGACGCCACGGTCCCGCCGGAGGAGCGCCGCTGAGCGGCGGCCGCTGGGGGCGGCGGCATTGCACCGGCCCCCAGTGTCGCCGATCCGCCCGCCGGGTAGCACGACCTCATGCCCCCCAAGACGCAGCGGGAGCGTGAAGCGGAGCAGCGCCAGCTCAAGCTCGACCGCATCCAGGAGCAAGTCGATGAGGGCTCCCTGGTCATCCGCAAGATGACCGACGAGGAGCGAACCAAGTTCGAGAGCACGCGGCGGGACCGCTCGCAGGAGTCGGGCACGTCCAAACGCCGCCCGCGCGCGACGCGCAAGGCGCGTCCGCTCCCGCCGGTCTCGAAGTAGCCGCGACGCCCGGCGGGTGCCCCCGCGCCCGCCGCAGTAGGGTCGGCGCCGATGAAGCTCGCCACGTTCACACCCCGCGACGACGACCGGCCGCGCGCCGGGGAGGTCCGCGATCACACCGTCGTCGCCTTCGACGACGGCTCCACGGTCCTCGACCGCCTCGCCTCCGGCGATCGCTCACCGGCCGCGGGCGAGTCCTTCGCGCTCGCCGACGTGACGCTGCAGGCGCCGCACATCCCGCGCGCGATCTTCTGCATCGGCTGGAACTACAAGGCGCACGTCGAGGAGACCGGCCGCGAGCTGCCCGACACCCCCGTCGTGTTCCTCAAGCTCCCGACGTCCGCCGCGCCCCCCAACGGCACCGTGCGCTGCCCGCCGGTCGTGCACCGGCTCGACTACGAGTGCGAGCTCACGATCGTCATGGGCGCGGGCGGGCAGGTCGCCGGCTACACCGTGGCCGACGACGTCAGCGCGCGCGACCTGCAGAAGCGCGAGCCGCAGTGGACGCGCGCGAAGGGCGCCGACGACTTCTGCCCGTTCGGCCCGTGGGTCACGACGGCCGACGAGGTGCCCGACCCCGAGAACCTCCAGCTGCGCACGGGGGTCAACGGCGACCTGCGCCAGGACTCGCGCACGAACGACCTCATCTTCGGCATCGAGCACCTCATCGCGTTCATCTCCGAGACGTGCACGCTCGCGCCAGGCGACCTCATCCTCACCGGCACGCCGAGCGGCGTGGGCATGGCGATGGACCCGCCGCAGTTCCTGAAGGACGGCGACGTCGTCCGCATGGAGATCGAATCGCTCGGCGTGATCCAGCACACCATCACGAGCTGATCGGCCCGCTGACGGCCGGGGCCGCGCGGGGCCCGTCCCGGGCGGTGCGCCCCCTACCCTTGGGACCCGATGGCCACCGCGACGGCGCCACAACCGACCGTCGAGCGGAGCTCCGCCGACATCAGCCGCCAGCAGCGCACCGCGCTGATGAGCGTGCTGGCCGCCATGTTCCTCGTGGCGGTCAAGCTGACGACGGGCCTGCTCACCGGCTCCCTGGGCCTGATCGCCGAGGCCGCGCACTCCGGCACGGACCTCGTCGCCGCGCTGCTGACCCTCTTCGCGGTGCGCATCGCCGTGCGTCCCGCCGACGCGCAGCACAACTACGGCCACGGCAAGGCCGAGCACCTCGCCGCGCTCGCCGAGAGCACGTTCCTGATGGCGGTCTCGGCGTTCCTGGCCTTCCAGGCCGTCGACCGGCTCGTCGCCGGGGGCAGCCACCACGTCAAGACGACGTGGTGGGCCTTCGTCGTCCTGGGCCTCGTCATCGTCGTCGACGCCGGCCGCGCCGTCATCAGCCAGCGGGCCGCCCGCCGCTACCACTCCGCGGCGCTGGCCTCCAACGCGCTGCACTTCGCCTCGGACCTCGCCGGCTCGGTCGCCGTCCTCGTCGGCCTCGTCTTCGTCGCGTTCGGCGAGCCCCGCGCGGACGCGGTGGCCGCGCTCATCGTCGGCGCGATCGTGCTCGTCGCGGCGGCGCGGCTGGCTCGCCAGTCGATCGAGGTGCTCATGGACCGCGCCGACGAGGACTCGCAGGAGGCCGTGCGCGCGGCGCTTCAGCGCTTCGACGACGTGGAGGTGCGCCGGCTGCGCGCGCGTCACGCCGCCGGGCGCGACTTCGTCGACCTCGTCGTCGCCATCAGCGCCGACGCCGGCCTGGCCCAGGCGCACACGACCGCCGACGCGATCGAGACCGCGATCCGCGAGCACCTGCCGGAGTCCGACGTGCTCGTGCACGTCGAGCCACGCGTCGTCGAGGGCGACCTGCGCCAGCGCGCGACGGCGGCTGCCCTCGGGGCGCCCGACGTCCGCGAGGTCCACAACGTGCGCGTCATGCACATCGACGGCGGTCACGAGCTCTCGCTGCACGTCAAGCTCCCGCGCGAGCTCGCCCTGGGCGAGGCGCATGCCGTCGTCGAGCGCCTCGAGCAGGCGCTGCGCGAGGCGGTGCCGGAGCTGCGCAACATCCACACGCACATCGAGCCGCTGTCGGCCACCGACTGGGCCACGCGGCCCGACCGCGACGAGGTGGCCGAGGCGCGCGCGGCGATCGCCGAGATCGTCGGCCGCTTCACCGGCCAGGCGCCGGCGCGGGTGAGCTTCCGCGACGCCGAGCGCGGACGCGTGGCGCTCATCGACGTGCTGCTGCCCGCCGACCAGCCGCTGCCGAGCGCGCACCGCCGCGCGGGCGACATCGAGGAGGCGGTGCGCGAGCGCTGCCCAGAGCTCGCGGACGTCATCGTCCACACCGAGCCGGCCGCGGCGAGCTGAGACGCCCCGGCCGCGGCGCGAGGTCCCGGCGGGCGGTCAGACGGTCTCGTACAGCGTGATCCCGGCGAGCGTGAGGTAGATCGCGATCAGCGCGAAGCCCTCGAACGCGACGGCCTCGCCGTCGCCGGTGATCTGCCACATCGCCAGCGCGGTGACGAGCAGCGCGCCGATGTAGACCGGGTGCAGCGAGAAGGTGAGCTTGCTCGCGAGCGGCAGCGAGACGAGCACGAGCGCCGGCCACATGAAGGCCGACATCTGGCCGACCGAGTTCTTGACGACCGAGATCGCCAGGTCGGCCTGACCCTTGCTCGCGAGGATCACGGCGCTGATGTTCTCCACGGCGTTTCCGGCGATCGCCGCGATGACGAGGCCGGCGAACGCGCGGCTGATGCCGAGCTGGTCGACCGTCGGCGCGAGCGCGGTGACGAACCAGTCCGAGACGAAGGCCGCGCCCACGCCGCCGAACGCGAGCAGCCCGATGCCGAGCTTGAGCGGGATGTGGCGGGGCCCGCCGTCGTCGTCGGCGGGGCCGGCGCCCGTGAGGACGTCCTGGGCCTCGGCGACCGCGACCGGGCTCGCCGCCGCCGCCGCGGCGGCGTGCGGCTCGGCCCGCGCGACGATCCCGCCGCCGGGCTCGGTCGCGCCGCCGCCGTCCGTCGCCGGCACCACGGCCGCCTCGGGGCCCAGGTCGTCGCCCGCGCGGATGTAGGGCACGACCCAGAAGAGGTAGACCGTGAGCAGGCCGATCGCGGCGACGGTCGAGACCGTGTTGACGTGCGAGCTGGCCGGATCGTGCGTCTGCAGCGAGAGCCCGACGATCACGATGATGAAGGTCGTCGCGATGAGCAGCGTCGCCGTGTCGTTCGGCAGGCGGTGACGGAAGCGCATGACGCCGTCGGGCGCGACGCGCGCGCCGACCACGATCACGATGCCCAGCACGAGCAGGGCGTTGGAGAAGATCGAGCCGATCACCGTCGCCTGCGCGACGACGGCCTCCCCCTGGCGCAGGGCGAAGATCACGAGGAACAGCTCGGGCAGGTTGCCGAGCGTGGCCTGCATGAAGCCGGCGATCCCGGCGCCGAGCAGCTCGCCGACGCCCTCCACGCCCACGCTCACGACGTGGGCGAGGCCGGCCAGCGCGACCGTCGCGAGGACGAAGGCGAGGATCGAGCCCCAGTGGGCGTAGCGGGCGACGCCGGCCAGCGCCGCGACCACGGCGACGAGGCCGATGACCGAGCGCTCGGTGTGCCCGAGAGCGCCCACGGCGGCTCAGTGGTGCTCGATGACCCGGTCGATCAGCCCGTACGTCACGGCGTCCTCGGGCGTGAAGAAGCGGTCGCGCTCCATGTCGCGGTGGACCTCCTCGATCGGCCGGCCGGTGTGCTCGGCGTAGATCTCGTCGATCCGCACGCGCGTCTTGAGGATCTCGCGGGCGTGGATCTCGATGTCGGTCGACTGGCCCTCGAAGCCGGCGGACGGCTGGTGGATCAGGATGCGGCTGTTCGGCAGCGACAGGCGCTTGCCCTTCGCGCCGCCGGCGAGCAGCAGCGAGCCCATCGACATGGCGACGCCGCAGCAGATGGTCGACACGTCCGGCTTGATGAACTGCATCGTGTCGTAGATCCCCAGGCCCGCGTAGATCGAGCCGCCGGGCGAGTTGATGTAGATCGAGATGTCCTTGTCGGGATCGACGGACTCCAGATGCAGGAGCTGGGCGACCACGAGGTTGGCGACCTGGTCGTCGACCGCGGAGCCGAGGAAGACGATGCGCTCGTTGAGGAGACGCGAGAAGATGTCGTACTCGCGCTCGCCACGGGCGCTGCGCTCGACGACGGTGGGGACCAGGGGCATGGCGCAGGAGCCTAGCGAGTGCCCGTCGCCCGCCTCCGGCCCCGGCCGCCCGCGACGTCAGCCCACGGCCCCGCCGCGCCACTGGTTGCATGAACAACCTCCGAGGTGGGCAAGTACCCTGGCCTGACGCCATGCCGATTCCCGCCCTCCAGCTCGACGGTGTCACGAAGCGCTACGACAACGGCTTCCTGGCGCTCGACGGCTTCGACCTCGTGGTGCCCGACGGCGCCTTCTTCGGCCTGCTCGGGCCCAACGGCGCGGGCAAGACGACGCTGATCAGCGCCGTCTGCAACCTCATCCGGACGACCGCAGGGCGGATCGCCATCTTCGGCGCCGACCACGAGTCGATGGACGCGCGCACGATGATCGGGCTGGCCGAGCAGGACGTGAACCTCGACCGCTTCCTCGACGTGGAGGAGACGCTCCTCTACCACGGCGGCTACTACGGCATGTCGCGCCGCGACGCCAAGCGCCGCGCGGGGGAGATGATGGACGTCTTCGACCTCCGCGGGAAGGCGAACGTGCGCGCCCCGATGCTGAGCGGCGGCATGCGGCGGCGGCTGCTGCTCGCGCGCGCGCTCATGCACGAGCCGCGCATGGTCATCCTCGACGAGCCGACGGCCGGCGTGGACTTCGAGCTGCGCCTCGAGCTGTGGGCCTACATCCGCCGCCTGCACAGCCTCGGCACGACGATCCTCCTCACGACGCACTACCTCGAGGAGGCCGAGGAGCTGTGCGAGGAGATCGCCCTCATCCGCGGCGGGCGGCTTCTCGCGCGCGACAGCGCCGACGGCCTGCGCGAGATGTTCGAGGCCGACTCGCTCGCCGACGTCTACGTGAAGGCGATGGCCTCGTGAGCGCGCTCGCCGAGCGCCACCGCGGCCTGCTCGCGCTGAGCACGCGCGAGACCCACCGCGTCCTGAAGCTGTGGACCCAGACCGTCGCCGCGCCGATCCTCTCGTCGCTGCTGTTCATCCTCGTCTTCGGCCTCTCCCTCGGCGCGCGGATCAAGCAGATCGACGGCGTCCCGTACGAGGTCTTCATCGTCCCCGGCCTCATCACGATGGCGATGATCCAGGCGACCTACGCGAACAACTCCGCGTCGGTCTTCCAGGCGCGCTTCGACCGCTACCTCAACGACGTGCTCGCGGCGCCGATGCGCGGCTGGGAGGTCAACCTCGCGCTGTCGCTCGGCGGGATGGTCCGGGCGCTGCTGATCGGCGGCGGCCTCCTGGCCTGCATCCTGCCGTTCATCGACGTGCCGATCCGCGAGCCCTTCGTCCTCGCGCTCGCCGTCGCCCTGGCGCTCGTGCTCTTCTCGTCCTTCGGCGTGATCGTCGGCGTGTACGCCAACAGCTGGGACCACACCGCGTTCATCACGAACATCGTGATCCTGCCGCTGACGTTCCTCGGCGGCGTCTTCTACTCGGTGGACGTCCTGCCCTCGCCGTGGCACGAGCTGAGCCACCTGAACCCGATCTTCTATCTGATCAACGCCGTGCGCTACGGATTCCTGGGCACGAGCGACGTCAGCGTCGCGCTCTCGCTGGCGGTCACCGGCGTGCTCGCCGCCGGCGTCGTAGCCTGGAGCGCATGGCTGTTCCGGACCGGGCACCGGCTGAAGCCGTAGCGCCGCCGGCCGCGGCCGATCCGGGAGCCGACGCCGGGCGCGGGATCGCGCTGCTCGAGCCGGTGCCCCCGGTCGCGATGGTCATCGCGGCGGCGATGTCGATCCAGTTCGGCGCCGCCCTCGGCGCGACGCTGTTCGACGACGTCGGGCCCGCCGGCGCGTCGCTGCTGCGCCTCCTGTTCGCGGCCGTCATCCTCGTCGCGCTGTGGCGCCCGCGCGTGCGCGCCTACGACCGCGGCGCGCTGCGCCTCGCGCTCGGGTTCGGCCTGGCGCTCGGGCTCATGAACCTGTCGTTCTACGAGGCCCTGGACCGCATCCCGCTCGGGGTGGCCGTGACGATCGAGTTCATCGGCCCGGTGACCGTGGCGGTGATCTTCTCGCGCCGGGCGCTGGACCTCGTCTGGATCCTGCTGGCCGTGGCCGGCATCGTGCTGCTCGCCGACCCGTTCGGGGCCGGCGGCGTGGATCGCCTCGGGCTCGCGTTCGTGCTGCTCGCCGCGCTGTGCTGGGGGATCTACATCGTGCTCGCCCAGCGGGCCTCGCGGGTCTTCAGCGGCAGCACCGGCCTGGCGATCGGGGCGGCGGTCGCCGCGCTCGTGCCGCTCGGCCCCGGGCTCGTCGAGGGCGGCTCGGGGCTGCTCGCGCCCGAGGCGCTCGCCATCGGTCTCGCGGTCGCCCTGGGGTCCTCGGTGATCCCCTACTCGCTTGAGATGGAGTCGCTGCGGCGCATCCCGGCCAACGTCTTCGGCGTGCTCATGAGCCTCGAGCCCGCGGTCGCCGCGATGGCCGGCTTCGTCGTCCTCGGCCAGCGCCTCGGCGCCCGCGAGATCGTCGCGATCGCGCTCGTCGTCGCGGCGAGCGTCGGCGTGACGCGCACGAAGGCGCCACCGCCGGTCGAGGCCTAGCGGAGGCGGTCGCTCAGCGCCCGGCGGCGTCGAGCCACTCGCGCATCGACGTGTGGTGCGCGAGGTGCTCGCCCGAGGCGTACTCGTGGCGCAGCTCGCCGAGGAGGCCGAAGCGCTCCGCGACGACGTTGTGCTGGTGGATCGTCTCGAGGTTCTCCTGGCGGGCGGAGACGAACGTGTCCTCGCGCAGCTCGCCGTAGGTCTCGATGACGCCGCGGATCATCTCGCGCACGCAGTCCTCGACGAACCGCGGGCGGCGGTGGGCCTTCTCGACGACCGCGCCCTCGTCGGAGCGCTTCATGAGCTCGTAGATCTCGCTCGACATCGAGTCCTCGACGATCTGCAGCAGCGTCGTCGCCTCGAACTCGGTGTCGGACCCCTCCGGGCAGCCGATGTGGAGGGTGCCCAGCCCGCGCTGGTTGTGCGTCGCGACGGGGACGGCCTCGAAGATGCGGCCGATGTCGGCATCGGAGAAGCCGTCGGCAGTCAGCCGCTCGCGGGCGCGGCCGGCGACGAGCTGCTGCGCGCACGGGCACGCGGTCATGCCCTGCGCGGCGACGCCGACCAGCCGGCGCGTGCCGTTGATGCTGGCGGCGGCCGAGCCGTAGAGCGTGTAGATCTCCTGCGTCGGGATGCCCGACACCGGCGCCGGCTTGTACTCCGGGTAGCGCGCGGCGATCGTCACCTCGGCGCGCAGCGCGTCCTGGCGCTCGCGGACCTGCTCGGCGACGCGCTGGGCGAGCTGCTCGGCCTTGAAGCCGGTCTCCCCGACGATCACCTCGCCGATGACGTCGTTGACGACCTCCTCGAAGCGCGACATGTGCGCGCCCTTCTGCTTCGGCCCCAGGTCGACGAAGCACTCGAGGTTCGCCGAGAACAGCTGCGGCGGGCGCCCGTCGCGACCCGCGATGCGGATGACCTTCTCGACGCCGGTGACCCCGACGCGCGAGAGCGACACATGGACCGTGGGAGCGGACGCCTGGACGTCGGGCGAGCTGGTGATGGTGGTGGGCTCCATCAGCGGAACCCCGCAGAGTACCGATGCGGCTTCGCGCAGCCTGCCTAGACATCCGCGGAGCTTGTGCTATCACTCACCAGCACTTGGCTATCAGCCCACTCCGCCATCGTGCGAGAGGTCCACGGGCTCAGCCCTTCGCGGCACTCGTCGCGACGCGCTCAGGCGCACGACAACCGAGAGAGCATCAGGGGAGCGGCGGTGGCTCGGGACGAGCCACGTCGCCAGGTTTCGCGCGAGGGATTTGGGGAGTTTGAGCACCAAGAGCGAGGTTCTTCTCGCTGACGAGGCACCCATCTGGGAGATGGAGGACCTTCGTCAGCTCGTGGCCGAGGGTCAGGAACGAGGGTTCCTGACCTTTGAGCAGATCGCAACGACGCTCGACGAGGTCGAGGTCACCAAGGAACAGGTGCAGGAGCTGCACCAGCACCTGGAGGAGCAGGGCATCGACGTCGTCGGCGCCGACGGCAAGCCTGCCACCTCCGAAGGACACAAGGTCGAAGCGGCGGCGGAGGCGCGTGCCAAGCCCGGCGCGACGCCGAAGAAGCCCGAGATCGACCTGACCGTCGAGCCCAGCCTGGACTCGCTGCGGCTGTACCTGCGCTCGATCGGGCGCGTACCGCTGCTGACGGCTCAACAGGAGGTGGATCTCGCCAAGCGCATCGAGCGTGGCGACATGGCGGCGAAGACGCAGATGGTCGAGGCCAACCTGCGCCTCGTCGTCTCGATCGCGAAGGGGTACCTGGGCCGCGGCCTGACCTTCCTCGACCTCATCCAGGAGGGCTCACTCGGGCTCATCCGGGCGGTCGAGAAGTTCGACTACCGCCGTGGCTACAAGTTCTCGACGTACGCCACTTGGTGGATCCGCCAGGCGGTGACGCGGGCGATCGCCGACAAGGGCCGGACGATCCGCATCCCGGTCCACATGGTCGAGAAGCTCAACAAGGTCGTCCACGTCGAGCGCCAGCTCGTCCAGGCGCTCGGGCGCGAGCCCTCGCCGGAGGAGATCGCGGGCGAACTGGAGTGCACGCCGCGCGAGGTGCGCGACATCCTGCGGATGTCCCAGCAGCCGATCTCGCTCGAGAAGCCGATCGGCGAGGAGGACGAGAGCGAGCTCGGCGACTTCGTCGAGGACCAGACCGCGGAGTCGCCGTTCGAGATCGCCTCCGAGAACCTGCGCAAGGAGAACGTCCACCGCGCGCTGGCGGCGCTGCCGCAGCGCGAGCGCGAGGTCATCGAGATGCGCTTCGGGCTCACCGGCGGCCGTCCCCGGACGCTCGAGGAGGTCGGGCGCGCGTTCAACGTGACGCGCGAGCGCATCCGCCAGATCGAGAACCACACGCTCAAGAAGCTGGAGTCGCTGCCCGAGGCGCAGCGCCTCCGCGACGCCGGCTGACGCGCAACTCGGGTCCAGTCGCGGACGCGGCGCTGCCGACACCGGCGGCGCCGCGCTCGCTACCCTTCTGCTCGCGTTCGCGCTCGTGGGCGGGATTCCCGAGCGGTCAAAGGGGCCTGACTGTAAATCAGGTGGCTCAGCCTTCGAAGGTTCGAATCCTTCTCCCGCCACTCCACGGAGGCCTCGGTGACCCCGGGGCCTTCGGGCTTTTCGGCGGGGCGCCGGACCGGACCGGGCGAGCGCCTCCGGCCGCCTCGGCGCGTATTGCCTATGCACGCGCCGCCGGATAGGGTCGATCGCTCGATCTCGAGAGAGGAGACGGCGGATGCTGCGACGGGTTGCGCTGGCCACATCCGGATTGCTGGTGCTGTCGGGGGCGGTCGCTGCGGTGGTCGCCGGACAGGCCGCGCCGCCGACGATCACGATCACCGTCGGGCCGCGCAGCGTCACGGTCGCGGGCGCGGAGAACCTGCCCGCGGGGCCGACCCGCGTGGAGATCCGGACGAATGCGCGGCGGGCGCAGATCGAGGGCGCGCTCATCGCCCTGCGTCCGGGGAGGACGGCGGACGACGTCCGGCGCGCGCTTCCGAGCTCGCAGGCCTCGCCGGTGCCGATCAAGCGCCTGGCGACGTTCGAGGCGACCGGCGCCCCGACGCGGAGCCGCGCGTACGTGACGACGATCGAGCTGCGGGCGGGCGTCACGTACGCGGCGGC